>NZ_JBEYTW010000067.1:0-48167 GCF_040643275.1 Spirillospora sp. NPDC047418 | reverse complement strand
GTAGACCCTTGTGCGAATGCTCGCGGGTGCTAGCCGTTATAAGCCGCTGTTGCGGTACTTCCGTGCTGTACTGCAGCCGCCCGCCCAAGGTCTGGTTTTGGGCTAAACCTAGTCAGACCTGCGTCCCGGCTGCGGCCAGTTGTGCTGATTAACTTCGGCGTCGCCGCCTCCCCCGAGCCGTGCAGCCCTTGCTGGCGAGTTAGCTTGCGAGGCGCTTCCGTGCGCCGGTGAGGTTGACCCGCCAACGGATCATTTCCACGCTGCAGCCGAAGTGATGCGCTGCCTCTTCGAAGCTCATCTTGCGTTTGACCAACCACCAGGCGGCAGCGCGAGGGACCAGAAGAGCGCCAGCGAGGTAGCTGGCCTCGTCCTCTACGTCTTCGTTCCATAGTCGGCAGCCCCGGCGGTCAAGCACGGGCGCCGCCGGGTGAAGCAACAGGCCGTGAGCAGCTTCGTGTGCCACGTTGCTTGCTTGGCGTGCTTCACCATGTGTGTCGTTATGGACGATCACACGTCGAGGCCCGTTAAAGACAGTGAAGGCGGACAAAGCTGTTTGTTCTACTCCGGACAGGAGGGAGACCGCGTCCTGTAGGCCAGGAGTTGACTGGGCGCGGCTGGGTAGTGAACTCAACGTCCAGACTGGGATGTCGAGGTACTCGGCCAAGGTGAAGACGTTAAGCCGATCGACCAGTCTGAGGCCGAGGTCTTCGCGGGTCTCAGCGGAGGTTTGCTCGGCCTCGCTCTTGAACCCGTACCGGTAAGCCATGTTCAGTCCGCCTGTCGCAGGGCTTCGTAGGTGGCCTTGACGACCTTGTCTAGCGCCGTAGCAGCCTCGGGACTCAGGTTGCGGTCGGCTCGCAGGTAGGTCGAGATCATGGCAAGTGGAGCGGTCTCTGTCTTGTTGTGGACGCGGACAACAAAATCATCCGCGTTTAGGCCGCCCCAGTCGACCAGCGCGGCCAGGCTGTCGACATCAGGGCGCTTGCCCTGCGCCAGCCGAGTCAACGTGGACTGGCTGACCATGGCCTGACCTGCTACCTGCTTCCAGTTCAAGCCTCGGTCCTGGCGGGCGGCATCTAGCGCTGCGAAGAATGCTCCGGCGTCGAAGGAGGCGCGCTCTGTCATGAGCTCCCTTTCATTAGTGACGTCTGGTTGCACTGTAGGGATCGCCTGCAGTACGGTTTCACTCTAGACGTCGTCTTGCACTTCAGCAAACGCCGTCGGCGGTCCATCGTGGTCTGTGGTGGATGGCCTGCGGGCAGCGAGATACGGCGATGCCCCAGAGGCAAACCAAGGAGGCAAAATGCCGGGGAAGTCCAGCAACAGTGGCGGCAAGCGAGGCCGCAGCGCGATCACGGGGCGCTTCGTGAAGCAGAGCACCGTGAAGCGGAGTCCCAAGACGACAGTCAACGAGTCGACCAAGCCGAAACGGAAGAAGTAACTGCTCGCCTGGTGGAGCCGGCTCCCTCTCGCGATCCCCCTTGCGGCGCGTAGGGAGCGCCGAAACACTCTCAGCAAGCGAGACCGGCTCCTCGCTCGCTCAGGGAAGGATCATGAACCCTAACCAAGCTCCACCTAACTACACCAGGGTGCGGCTGGAGTGCCGAGGCGATCATGCCGCCATCTCGTTGTGCGTCCGAGTCGAGAGAGGGGTGCCCTCCCAACTCCGTTGTCAGCCAGGAGGCTCCGTAACCGTAGGGGGAGGTTCTCCTGTGTGTCCCGGTTGTTCAGGTCTCCTGCAGAACGGTGCGAAGCTGCAGGAGATCGTCAACGACGCCACCCGCCGCGGCTGGGGCGACCACATCAAAGCGGGCGCAGTCATCATCCATTGCGGCTAGACGACAACAAGACGCAACTACCGTCAGCAAGTTCTAGATACCCCACGATGCGGACAACGAGCCGGGTGGCTGTGTCGTCAGGATCACCGGCACCCGGTCGGCACCTAGCCTGGGCGTACAGCGGGCGCCTGCAGAACGGCGAGACCGAACCGCCCGAATACCTGGCCTCGGCCGTCCGCTGGCTGGAGCGGAACACGGTCGACATGGGCGACCTCGCGCCCGACCGACAGGGTCCGCAACTCGCGCGGCAAGTCCTCGACCGGCTGAGCCGTCGCCAGGACGGCTCTCCGGCGGCGGGCAGCACGGCGACGCGCAAGCGGGCGACCTTCAACAACGCCATGGAGTACGCCTGTGAGCGGCGCGTCCTGCCGGTCAACCCGCTGACCCTGGTGAAGTGGACTCGGCCGCGAGTGGCGCAGACGCTTGACCTCCGGGTGGTCGCCAATCCCGACCAGGCGCGGCGGCTCCTCGACGCCGTCCGGTGCCAGGGCAAGCGCGGTGAGCGCATGGTGGCGTTCTTCGCCGTCATGTACTACGCCGCGCTGCGGCCAGAGGAAGCGGTGGACCTGCGACGGGATGCCCTCGTGAGCCTGCCTGATGACGGCTGGGGCGAGATGCGGCTGACGCACGCCGAACCGCGTAGCGGCTCCCGGTGGACCGACAGCGGCAAGCCTCGGGACAGGCAGCCTCTCAAGCACCGGGCGCCCGGCGAGACCCGGCCCGTGCCGATCCATCCGGAGCTCGTCACGCTGCTGCGCCATCACATCAAGGAGTTCAACATCCCGGCCGGGGGCCGGCTGTTCGTCGGGCCGCGTGGCGGGATCATGACTGACCGGACGTACCTTGGGGCCTGGCACAAGGCGAGGGCGGCGGCGCTCAGTGAGCGTGAGGCAGCCTCGCCGTTGGCCAAGACGCCGTATGACCTTCGGCATGCGGCCGTGTCGACGTGGCTCGGTGCGGGCGTCCCTCCGGCTCAGGTCGCCGAGTGGGCGGGGCACAGTGTGGCCGTCCTGCTGCGCGTCTACGCCAAGTGCGTGGCCGGTCAGGAGGAGGATGCCAAGCGCCGAATCAGCGAAGCGACCAGGCCAAAGACGCCATAGAACTTCGGCACGTATTCGGCACAGCCACCCGTAGAACGCCGTAAACGATCAGAGACAGCCGGACACAACGAGAACAGCCCCTGACCGCGTTGTTGCTGGTCAGGGGCTGTTTCTGCTGGTGTGGCGGGTCCAGGATTCGAACCTGGGTAGGCTAAGCCGACGGATTTACAGTCCGCTCCCATTGGCCACTCGGGCAACCCGCCGCGCGATGGCACTGGAAAGAATAGCGGACGTCGGGAGTGGGTGTGACATCGAGGCGCGGGGTCGGGGGCGTGGGCTTGATCGTTTGGAGTCGATACGCTCTGGGGATCGGGAAGTTGCTGCTGAGGGGATGTGTGGGCCGTGGCCGACTCGTCGTTTGACATCGTGTCGAAGCTCGACCGGCAGGAGGTCGACAACGCGCTGAACCAGGCTGCCAAGGAGGTGGCCAACCGGTTCGACTTCAGGAACGTGGACGCGGGGATCAAGTGGTCCGGTGAGACGATCGAGATCCAGGCGAACACCGAGGAGCGAGCCAACGCGGTGCTGGACGTGCTGAAGGACAAGCTCGTCAAGCGGGGCATCTCACTCAAGGCGGTCGATCCGGGTGAGCCGAAGCTGTCCGGGAAGGTGTACAAGCTGGGCGTGGGGCTCAAGGAGGGCATCGCCCAGGAGGACGCCAAGAAGATCGGGAAGATCATCCGGGATGAGGGGCCGAAGGGTGTGAAGGCCCAGATCCAGGGGGACGAGCTGCGGGTCAGCTCGAAGAAGAAGGACGACCTGCAGGAGATCATCTCGCTGCTCAAGGGCAAGGACCTCGAGGTTGCCCTGCAGTTTGTGAACTACCGCTAGATCTCTGAGAGCGCGCCGGCCCCATCCCCCGCAGAAGGGGGCCGGCGTGCTCTCGTGTTCTATGACGCGGGCGAGGGCGAAGTGGTTCGGGGCAGTTAGCGGCGGCCGGCCATGCGTTCCAGGCGGGCGATGCGGTCGGCGGTCGGCGGGTGGGTGGAGAAGAGCTTGCCTATGCCGGCGCCTGAGAAGGGGTTCGCGATCATCAGGGAGCTGGTGGTCGCCAGTTCGGGGTCCTGGGGTAGCGGCATCGCGCGGGTGCCGGCGTCGATCTTGCGGAGGGCCGAGGCCAGGGACAGCGGGTCGCCGGTGAGGAGGGCGCCGGCGGCGTCGGCGGAGTACTCGCGGGTGCGGGAGACCGCCATCTGGACGACCGCGGCGGCGACCGGGCCCAGGACGAGCATCAGGAGGGCGCCGAGGATGCCGGGGCCGTCGTCGTCCTCGGAGCGGCCGATCGGGAGGAAGATCGCCAGGTGGGAGAGGTACGTGATCACTGTGGCGATCGCGGCGGCGACGGATGAGATCAGGATGTCTCGGTTGTAGACGTGGGACAGTTCGTGTCCCAGGACGGCGCGCAGTTCCCGTTCGTCCAGGATGTGCAGGATGCCGCGGGTGCAGCAGACGGCGGCGTTGCGCGGGTTGCGGCCGGTGGCGAACGCGTTGGGCTGGCGGGTCTCGGAGATGTAGAGGCGCGGCATCGGCTGCCGGGCGGAGGTCGAGAGTTCCCGGACGAGCCGGTAGAGCGTGGGGGCCTCGACCTCGCCGACCGGGTGGGCGCGCATGGAGCGCAGCGCGATCCGGTCGCTGAAGAAGTAGGCGACGCCGTTGGTGCCGAGGGCGATGACCAGCGCGATCGTCAGCCCCATTCCGCCGCCGAACGCCCATCCGGCGACGAGCATCAGGGCGGACAGCGCGGCGATCAGTGCTGCCGTCTTGACGCCATTGCTTCGCAATTCCGTTGCCTCCCCGTCGACTCCGGCATGAACATCAACGGTTTGACCTGGGTGAACGTTCCCAGTCAGGTGGCCTGCGACACCGTCTGCAGGACGATCTGCGGGGCCGCCGACAGGACGATCGCCCCGGCGGCGGTTGCGATGATCGCGGCGCGCGCGGGCAGCCCCGGCGCGACGTCGAGCTCGTCCGAAGGCGAAGGCGACGGCGTGAACAGGCGGACGGCCCAGGCCAGGTAGTAGTACAGGCCGATCACCGTGTTGATCGCCATCACGACCGCCAGCCAGGTTACGCCGCCCGCGACGGTCGCGCGGAAGACGACGACCTTGGCGAACAGACCCATGACGCCGGGTGGCAGGCCGGCGAGGCAGATCAGGAAGAAGGCGAGGGCGGTGGCGGTGGCGGGGCTGCGGCGGGCCAGGCCGCGGTAGTCGTCGAGCGTGCGGCGGCGGTGGTAGCCGATGACGACGGCGAACGCGCCGAGGTTCATGACGGCGTAGAGGGCGACGTAGGCGGTGGTGGCGGCGACGGCCTCGGGGAGGCGGTGCGAGCCGACGGCCAGGGGCGCGAGCATGTAGCCGGACTGGGCGACGGACGACCAGGCCAGCAGCCGGATCGCGGTCCGCTGGCGGAGGGCCAGCAGGTTGCCCAGGGTCATGGTGAGCGCGGCCAGGACGGCGATCACCGGCCCCCAGACGTGGCCGTACGCGGGCAGGCCCAGGGCTAGGACGATCGCCAGGCCCGCGAAGCCTGCGGCCTTGGACACCACGGACAGGAACGCGGCGACGGGCAGCGGGGCGCCCTGGTAGACGTCCGGTGCCCAGAAGTGGAACGGGACGGCGGCGACCTTGAACGCGAACCCGGCGAGGACGAGGAAGGAGCCGACCGACGCGATCGGGTCCAGGTCGGCGGGCAGCCGGGACAGGGCCGCGGCTATTCGGTCCAGGTGCATCGCGCCGGTCGCGCCGTACAGGAGGCTGATTCCGAACAGCATGATCGCGGTGGAGACGACCGATACCAGGAACAGTTTCAGTGCCGCCTCGGACGCCTTTCCGTCGTAGCGGCGGAGGGCTGTGAGTGCGAACACCGGCAGCGACAGCGTCTCGAGTGCGACTACCAGCAGGACCAGGTCGCGGGCGGCCACCAGCGCCAGAGCGCCGATGACGGCGGAGAGCAGGAGGAAGTGGTACTCGCCTACCGGCATCTTCGAGTCGGTGATCTCGCGCAGTGACAGGAGCACGACGATCGCTGCGGCGCCTAGGACGATCCCCTGGAAGAGGAGTGTGAAGTCGTCCGCGACGTAGGAGCAGGAGCGGGGGCCGCCGGCGCGCAGGCCGTCCGGGAGGCAGAACGTGGCGCGGCGGTCGCCGGAGGCCAGCGCGATCACGGCGATCAGCGCCGCCAGCAGCGATCCCGCCGAGAGCAGGGAGAGGACGCGCCGGGGCGCGTCGAACGCGTCCGCCAGCAGGAGGCCGATCGCGGCGATGGCGAGGATCAGCGGCGGCGCGATCGCCGCGTAGTCGATGCCCTGGATCATCAGCCGCCTCCGAACAGTGCGCGGACGGGGCCGGTGGTCACGTCCAGCAGGGTCTTCGGCCAGAGGCCGACGAGGAGGGTGAGCGCGACCAGCGGTACCCAGGCCGCGTACTCCTGGACGGAGACGGCGGCGACCGGGCCGCGCGCCGCCGCCTCCCCGGAAGCAGGCCCGTGGGTCAGCTTCGCGAGCATCCGCAGGAAGTAGGTCGCGGTGAGGACGGCGCCGAGCGCGGCGACGGCCATGAACGTCACGAACGTCTCGCGGGGCAGGTCGGCGTGGGGGCGGTACGCGCCGATCAGGGCCAGTACTTCGCCCCAGAAGCCGGCTAGGCCGGGCAATCCGAGCGACGCGATGGACGCGAACGTCAGGATCGAGGCCAGGCGCGGGGACGTGCCGAGCATGCCGCCGCCGATCGCGGCCATGTCGGTCGTCCCCCAGCGCTCCTTGACCGACCCGGCGAGGAAGAACAGCAGGCCGGTGATCAGGCCGTGCGCGATGTTGCCGAACAGGGCGGCGTTGATCCCGACCGGGGTGAGCGTCGCAATGCCGAGCAGGACGAAGCCCATGTGCCCGACGGACGAATAGGCGATCATCCGTTTCAGGTCGCGCTGCGCGAGGCAGGCTAGTGCGCCGTAGATGATCCCGATGACGGCTAGGAGGCCGAGCCACGGGGCCCAGAACGCGGCGCCGTCCGGGGCGAGCGGCAGCGCCACGCGGACCAGCCCGTACGTGCCCATCTTCAGCAGCACGCCGGCGAGGAGGACGGAGCCGACGGTCGGCGCCTCGGTGTGCGCGTCCGGCAGCCAGGTGTGCAGCGGCCACATCGGTGCCTTGACCGCGAAACCGACCCCCATCAGCGCGAACGCCGTGATCTGGATGCCGCGCGTCAGCCCGGACCCGTGCCGGTCGGCGAGCGCCGTCATGTCGAGGGTGCCGGACGTCGCGCCGACCAGCAGCATCCCGGCGAGGAGGAGGCCGGAGCCGAGCAGCGTGTAGAGGATGAACTTGTAGGCGGCGGCGCGGCGTCCCGTCCCGCCCCACAGCATGATCACCACGTACATGGGGACCAGGACGGTCTCGAAGAAGACGAAGAACAGCACGAGGTCGAGGGCGACGAACGTGCCGAGCATCCCGGTCTCCAGGACGAGCAGGAGCGCGGTGAGCAGCCGGGTCCGGCCGCCCGCCGGCGGGTGCCGCAGCGTGTAGAGGAAGCACAGGAACGTCAGCAGCGCAGTGAGGACGACCAGCGGCAGCGAGATGCCGTCCACGCCCAGGTGGAAGCGCAGGCCGATCGCGGGCGCCCAGGGCCGGTCGATCTCCAGTTGCATGCGGGACGTCGCGCCGAAGTCGAACGCGGTCAGCGCGGAGATCGCGACCAGCAGCGTCGCGGCCGACACGGCGGTGCCGAACGCCCGGACGGCGAAGTCCGTGCGCAGGAACCGGTTCGCCGGGACGAGCAGCGCCAGCGCCCCGAACAGCGGGATCGCCGTCATCAGCACGAAGATCAAAGGAAGATCACCACCCCGGCCACGATGACGACGACGCCGGCGAGCAGGCCGGTGAGGTAGGTCTGCGGGTTGCCGTTCTGCGGGAGGCGGAACAGTTCCGCGAGGCGGCGGGCGCCGTGTCCCGTGCCGACGACGGCGGCGTCCACGCCGATGCGGTCGAACGTCACGACGTAACGCGCAAGGGCCTTGACCGGACGGACGATCGCCGCCGCGTACAACTCGTCCACGAAGAAGCCTCGTGCGAAGACGGGACGGACCGGCCCAAGCGCGCGCGCCGGATCCAGTGCCGGGTCACGGTTCCACACCAGGAAGGCGGCACCCGCCCCAAGCGCCACCAGCAGGACGCTGAGCAACGACGCTCCAAGGTGAGGGCGCAGCTCCGAAGCACCGAGCCCGAAGAATCCAAGGATCGCGGCAGGGACGGCCAGTGCCTCGATCGTCCACGTCATGACACGCGACGGGTCGCGCACCTCGTACGACCCGCGTGTTTCACCGAAGAACGTCATCAGCCACATGCGCATCGCGTAAGCCGCCGTCAGGGCGACCGTGGCCAGCAACCCCAGATACACCAGCCACGCCACCCCGCCCGGCAGCGTGTGGGGCTCGTTGGTCCCGAGCACGAAGCCCTCACCGCGCTTGACGACGAATGACGTGTGGACGAGTCCGCCCAGCTCGCCGCCGTGCAGGGCCGAGTGCTGGGCGGCTTCGATGATGGAGTCCTTGGAGAACCATCCGCTGAACGGCGGGACGCCCGCGAGCGCGGCCAGCCCGACCGTCATCGCCCCGAACGTGATCGGCATGCCGTGCCGGAGACCGCCGTAGTCGCGGAGCATGTTCGATCCGGCCGTCACGATGACGCATCCGGCGGCGAGGAACAGCAGTGCCTTGAACGCGCCGTGCGTGAGCAGGTGGAAGACCGCCGCGGACTTCGCGCCCACGGCCAGCCCGGCGGCCATCACCGCCAGCTGGCTGATCGTCGAGTACGCCAGGACGCGTTTCAGGTCGTCCTGCGCGAGGGCCGCGCACGCCGCGCCGACCATGGAGATCACCGCCATGAGGGCCAGCACGGTCAGTGCGCCCGGCGCGGCGAGGAAGACGGGGTTCAGGCGGGCGATGACGTAGACGCCCGCCGCGACCATCGTCGCGGCGTGGATCAGCGCGCTGATCGGAGTCGGGCCCGCCATCGCGTCCGGGAGCCAGGTGTGCAGCGGGAACTGCGCGCTCTTGCCCGCGACCCCGGCGAGCAGCAGCAGCGCCGCCGCGGTGACCGTCGAGCCGGGCAGCTGCCCCGCCCGCGCGACGATCTCGGTGATCTGGAACGTCCCGGCACCGACGCCGAGGACGATCACGCCGATCAGGAACCCGGCGTCGCCGAGCCGCGTGACGAGGAACGCCTTGACCGCCGCCCGCGAGTTCGCCCGCTCCTCCCAGTGGTGCCCGATCAGGAAGTACGAGCAGATGCCCATGACCTCCCAGCCCACGTACAGCAGCAGGAGGTCGCCCGCGTAGACGACCAGCAGCATCGCGGACGTGAACAGCGAGATGAACGCCGCGTAGGACGAGTACCGCCGGTCGCCGCGCATGTAGGCGACCGAGTACACCTGGACGGCGAGGGCGACGCAGCACACCATGAGCGCGACCACGGCGGACAGGCCGTCCACCTGCAACCCGACCTCGACCGGCACCGACCCCGTGTCGACCAGCGAGAGGACGCCCGTCCGCGGCTCCGGATCGCGCCACGCGACGAACGCGACGACGGCCGACAGCACCGTCGAAACGCCGACCGGGACGCAGGCGATCACCCCCGGGCCGCCGCCCGGCAGGCCGCGCACGGCACGGGTCAGGGACGGGCCGAACAGCATCCCGGCGAACGCGGCGAGGAACGGCGGCAGCGCCACCAGCGAGGCGAGCCAGATCATTGCGCGTCGACCGCCTCGGGCTCCGATTCGGGCTCGGATTCGGGCTCGGCCGGACGCGGCCGGGGCCCGTCCTCTTCCGCGAGCGTCCGCAGGCGGTCGACGTCGATCATCTTCCGGTTCCGGAACACCAGCAGGACGATCGCCAGCCCGAGCCCGATCTCCGCCGCCGCGATCACGATGGTGAACAGCGTGAGGACCTGCCCGCCGTGCAGCTCGTCCTGGTACCAGACGTCGAACGTGACGAGGTTCAGGTTGACCGCGTTCAGCATCAGCTCGACCGACATCAGCACGAGGATCGCGTTGCGGCGCGCCAGCACCCCGTACACGCCGACGGAGAACAGCAGCGCGGCGACGACCGTCGGGTAGGCCAGGTGCATCAGCCCTCCTCCCCCTCACCAGGGCCGGACGCTCCCGGGCCGGAGGAGGCCGGGCCGATGTCGGAGCGCGACAGGACGATGGAGCCGACCAGAGAGGCCAGCAGCAGCACCGACAGCACCTCGAACGGCAGCACCCACGTCCGGAACACGGCGGCGCCGAGCTCCTCCGCCGACCCGCCGCCCGCGCGCAGCGGCATCCGCTCGTCCCGGAACCCGATGACCATCACCGTCACCAGGACGGCGGCCGTGCCGGCGGCGACGGCCAGGGCGGCCCACCGGTTGCCGGAGTCCAGGTCGGCGGACTCCCCGATCGGCGCCCGCGTCAGCATGATCCCGAACAGCAGCAGCACCACGATCGCGCCGACGTAGATGAGGACCTGCACCCAGGCGACGAACTCCGCAGTCAGCACCAGGTAGCCGCCCGCGAGCGCGCCGAACGACACGACCAGCCACAGCGCCGCGTGGACGAGCCGCCGCGTCGTCACGACCAGGATCCCGGACCCGACCGCGACCACGCCGAGCAGCGTGAACACGACCTCCTGGCCGCTCACCGGCCCGGACCCCGGCGCGCCGCGCGGTCCGCCGCCTTCTCCGCCGCGGCGATCTCCTTCGGCGGTTCGGCGGACGGGTCGTGGGCCTGCGGCGGCGGGACGGTCCACATCCATTCGCGGAGCCGCTCCTTCTCGTGGGTCAGCTCGGCGATGTCGTACTCGGCGTACTCGAACTCCGGCGACCAGAACAGCGCGTCGAACGGGCACACCTCGATGCAGATCCCGCAGTACATGCACAGTGCGAAGTCGATCGCGAACCGGTCGAGGACGTTGCGGGTCCGGGGACGTCCGCCGCCCTCGGCCGGGAGGGTCTCCTTGTGGGAGTCGATGTAGATGCACCAGTCGGGGCATTCGCGGGCGCACAGCATGCAGACGGTGCAGTTCTCCTCGAACAGCGCGATGACGCCCCTGCTGCGCGGGGGCAGATCGGGTCGCACTTCGGGGTACTGACGCGTTATGGACCGCCGCGTCATCGTCCGCAACGTGACCGCCAGCCCCTTGGCCAGCCCGCCTCCTGGTAGCCGTCCCACCCGCCCCATGATTGCGTACGACGGGCGCGGGGGGAACGCGATGCGCTCGGCATTCGTCCTACCTGGAGTAGGCCGTGTGGTATCAGGCGCGCTTACGGGCAGGGAGGGGTTGTGAGCCATCACGCAGACCGCCCGTTCGATCCCGAGCCGGGCCGCCGGCCGCGTCCCGCCCCGGGCCAACCGCATCAGGGGCACACGCAGCCGGTCCGCCGGCCGGGGTCGCGCTCGTACGGGCCGGCCGGGTGGCGCGCTCCCGGCCCGCCGTTCCCCGGGGCGCCGTTTCCGGGCCCGCCGATTCCCGGGCCGCCCTCCGCTCCTGTGCCGCCGGCGCCTTCGGAGGCCACCAGTGGCGTGCTGTGGGCGTTCGTGCCGTTCATCACACTCGGCTACGGGACGCCGTTCTCGTTCCTCTACGCGGCCATCCGGAGCGGTTCGTGGGGGCTCGGCGCCACCGCGGCCGGGTACGGGGCCGGCACGGCCGCCGTCCTGACGCTGATGCAGTCCGGGAACGCGGCCCTCACCGTGCTCGGGTCGTTCGTGGGGATCCTGCTGTGGCTTGCCGGTACCGGGCACGCGTTCGCGGTCCGGACGTCCGTCTTCCCCCGCGAGACGCCCCGCAACCGGCAGAACGAGCGCGCGATCGAGTACGCCAAGTACCGCCGGACGCTGCGCGAGGAGGCCCGCGCGCTCGCCGCCGACGACCCGGCGCTGGCCCGCGAGCTGCGGATCGGCCGTCCCGACGCGCCGCGCAGCTACGACGACGGCGGCCTCGTGGACGTCAACAGCGCGCCGCGCGAGATCATCGAGGCGCTGCCGGGCATGACCCCGGAGATGGCGGGCCGCGTCGTCCACCGCCGCGAGGAGCACGGCGGGTTCGTGTCCGCGGAGGAGATGGCGGTGGACGCCGACATCCCCGCCGACGTCCTCCCCCTCATGGCCGACTACACGATCTTCCTGCGCTGACCTCCGGGCCGGCCGTCAGAGCGCGACGCTGAGGACGCCGGTCAGCGCGAGCTGGGCCAGCGACAGCGGGACGAGCCACGCCCACGCGAGCTTCTGCAGCTGGTCCTCGCGCATGCGCGGGTAGCTGACCCGCAGCCAGATGACGCAGAACGCCAGCACGGCGATCTTGAGCATCGTCCAGAGCCAGCCGAGTTCGGTGTTCAGGAACGGGCCCTTCCAGCCGCCCAGGAACAGGACGGCCGTCAGCGCGCACAGCACCACGATCCCGGCGTACTCGGCGAGCAGGAACAGCGCGAACCGCAGCCCGCCGTACTCGGTGTACGGGCCGAAGATGATCTCCGAGTCGGCGACTGGCATGTCGAACGGCGGGCGGCGCAGCTCGGCGAGGCCCGCGACGAAGAACACCACGGCGCCGACGGCCTGCCACGGCAGCCACCACCAGCGCCACTCGCCCACGATCCCCTGCAGCGACAGCGTGCCCGCCGCCATCGCCACCGACGACGCCGCGAACACCATCGGCAGCTCGTAGGACATCAGCTGCGCGGCGACCCGCATCCCGCCGAGCAACGAGTACTTGTTCGCCGACGCCCAGCCCGCCATGATCGCGCCGATCACGCCGACGCCCATCACGGCGAGCGCGAAGAAGATCCCCGGCCCGAGGTCGAGCGCGACCTGGCCGCCCGGACCGACCGGGATCACCAGCAGGACCAGCAGGTACGGGACGAGCGCCACACCCGGCGCCAGCTTGAACACCCACCGGTCGGCGTCGCGCGGGACCACGTCCTCCTTCTGCGCGAACTTGACGCCGTCGGCGACGAGCTGCGCCCAGCCGTGGAAACCGCCCGCGTACATGGGGCCTAGGCGGCCCTGCATGTGCGCCATCACCTTGTGCTCGGCCTGCCCCACCAGCAGCGGAAGCAGCGCGAACGCCGCCGCGACCAGGGCCAGCTTGACGACGACCTCAAGCATGGGGGCCCCAATCCTCGGGGACGCCGGGGGGACGGACGCGGCGGCGGCTCGGGGCGCCGTGGCCCGATTCGCCCGGTTCCTTGGCGCCCGGCCACGGTTTCGCGACGCGGGCGGCGAGCACGAAGTCCTTGCGCAGCGGATGGCCCTCGAAACCGTCCGGCAGCAGCAGCGGGACGAGGTTCGGGTGGCCCTCGAACAGGATCCCGAACATCTCCGCCGTCTCGCGCTCGTGCCACGCGGCGCCCCGGTAGACGCCCGTCGCCGTCGCCAGCACCGGGGCCCGGCGCGGGACGCGCGTCCGGACCAGCAGGTGGTGGCGGCGCTCCAGCGAGTACACGTGGACGACGACGGCGAAACCGTCCTCCAGTTCGTCCACGCCGGTCAGCCAGTCGAAGAAGCCGCAGGCCAGGTCGTCGCGCGCGAAGGTCAGCGCGTCCACCCAGTGCTCGGGCGGGACTCCGACGGCGAGGCCGCCGGACGTCTCCTCCATGCTGACCTCGTCACCGAACCGGGCCGTCCAGGCGTCCGCCAGGCCGGCGGTCACCGCTCGCGTCCGATCCGGTCGTCGTGGTCGTCGTCGGGGCCGTCGTCGTCATCATCGTCGTCGTCGACCAGCCCGGGGATGATCGACGGATCGTGCTCGACCGACCGGACGGGACGCGTCGCCGTCTCGTCCTCCAGGGCCGGGACCGGCCGGGTCACCTCGTCGGCCGACACCTCTTCGACGGGCGCCTCCTCGGCCGGGAGCGCCCGGACGGGCTTCGTCTCGTCCTCGGCGCCCCCGCCCTCCCGGCGGGCCTCCTCGCCCATGACGTCCCAGTGCTCGAACGTCTCCTCCTCCGGTGGGGGCGGGGGCGGCGGCTGGAGGGGGCGGCGCAGCACGGTCGCCGACAGCGGGCGCGGCGCGGGCGGCGGGCTGAGCGCGTCGCCGCCGGTGTAGCGGTCGCCGAGCGACTCGGCCGCGATCTTCTCCTGCAGGTGGACGATCCCGTGCAGCAGCGCCTCCGGACGGGGCGGGCAGCCGGGCACGTACACGTCCACCGGGATGATCTGGTCGACGCCCTTGGTGACGCAGTAGGAGTCCCAGTACGGTCCGCCGCAGTTGGAGCAGGCGCCGAACGAGATGACGTACTTGGGTTCGGGCATCTGCTCGTACAGCCGCCGCACGGCGGGCGCCATCTTGTCGCTGACGGTGCCGGAGACGACCATCAGGTCGGCCTGCCGGGGGCCGGGCGCGAACGGGATGACGCCGAGCCTGATGAAGTCGTGCCGGCTCATCGACGTCGCGATGAACTCGATGGCGCAGCAGGCCAGGCCGAAGTTGAAGACCCACAGCGAGTAGCGGCGGCCCCAGTTGAGCACGAACTTGATCGGCTTGGGCGCGAGCCGCGACAGCGGCCCGACGCTCGGCGGCGGTAGATCGATGGTGCCCACGGCGCCATTGTTACAGCGCGGCGCCCGCCCCTGGGGCTCACACCCAGGACAGAACGCCCTTCTTGCCCGCGTACGCGAGACCGGTCGCCAGGAACGCGAGGAAGACGAACATCTCACCGAGCGTCGTCGCCCCGTAGCCGGGGTCGGAGAAGACCGTCGCCCAGGGGAACAGGAACACCGCGTCCACGGCGAACACCACGTACAGGTAGGCGAACACGTAGTAGCGCACGTACGAGTGGGCCCAGCCCTCGCCCACCGGGTCGACCCCGCACTCGTACGTGGTCAGTTTCTCCGCCGTGGGACGATCCGGACGCAGCATCCGGTTCGCGCCGAGTGCTCCGCCGACGATCCCCGCGCCCACGAGGAGCAGGACGACCACAACGACATATGTGTCGAAATAGTTATGCACCAGGTCCTCCTCGCGTGCGTCTCATCCAGTATCCCCGGATCGAGAGTCAGGGGAGTGTGGCGTCGTACCTCCACCCCGGAGGAGCACAATGTCATGCTTTTGCTGCACACTAGGTTTGCATTGGGTCAGGTTGACCTGGAAGGACGTGACCGGATGAGCAACCCCCCGCCTCCCCCTGGCTGGGAATCCCCGGGCGGAGCCTCCTGGCCGCCCCCGCCGCCTCCGGCGGGACCGGGCGGCCCCGGTCCGGGCGGGCCCGGAGCGCCCGGCGGTCCCGGCGGGCCTCCCCCGCCCGGCGGATACGGCGGGCCCGGAACCCCGCCGCCCTTCTTCCCGCCGCCCCCCGGCGCCCCGATGGGCCCCGCCATGCCGCCGCCGAGGCGCGGCGGAGGCGGCGGGCTCATCATCGGGCTCATCGGCGGCGGGCTCGTGTTCCTCATCATCATCGCCGTGGTCGTGTACGCGGTGACGGTGAGCGGCGGCAAGTCGCCCGAGGAGAAGCTGACCGCGGCCGCGACCAGCATGTCCACGGCGCGCGCCGTGAGCCTGAAGGGCACCTTCGGCGGCTCCAAGACCCTGCGCGGCGAGCTGAACGTCACCAAGGGCGGCCGCGCGATGGGCGATGTCACCTGGGGTGGTGACAGGGTCACCGTGCTCTCCGCGGACGGCAAGCTGTTCGTGAAGGCCGACAAGTCGTACTGGGAGAAGGAGATCAGTACCGACGACCCGTTCTACCTGAAGGCCGGCCAGCAGTGGGGCCGGCTGGACGACGACGAGCTCGACATCGACTTCAAGCGGCAGCTGACGCCGTCGGTGCTGGCCTCCAAGCTCCGCACGGCCAGGACGTCCAGGGCCAAGCCGATCGAGACCACCTGGCAGGGCAAGAAGGCCCTCAAGTTCAGCACCTTCTCCTCCACCATCTACATCACCGACGAGGACGACGCGGAGCTGCTGCGCTACGAGGCGACCTCGCCGCGCGTCACGGTGGACGTCACCCCGCAGGACTCCAGTGACGCCCGGTCCCTCGTCTCCGACATGCGCTCCAGCATGGGCGAGCTGAAGGACTCCTTCAACGGCTCGGCCCGGCCCTCGGTCGACGAGTGGAAGAAGGGCGGCTGCAACAGCAGCAGCGGCTGCACCGTGCAGGCCAAGATCCGCCCGCCGTTCGGCGTGGACAAGCCCGTCACGGTCGAGGTCCGGTTCCGGATCACCGCCACCACGCTGACCGGCAAGGACCTCGGCACCTGCTCGACCCAGATCACCCTCACGAGCACCACCTCGCAGTGGGCGAGCTGCCGGGTCAGCACCAGCGCGTGGCGCAGCTGGGCCAAGGGCACCGGCGGCACGTTCTACAAGCACGCCGAGTACAAGGTGATCGGCGCCACGTCCGCCGAGGTGCAGGCGCTGCAGAACGGCCTCGAGAGCGAGTGAGCCGCAGGTGAGGCGCAGGTGACGCGCATGGAGCGCGGCGCCGCGCGCTGACCCGCGGTGAACCGGGCGCCCGGTGGTGCTCCCCCGTTGAGGGGAAAGCACCACCGGGCGCCCTTATGCTCTTGGGGACGCCCTCCAGTGCCCCGGCGGCCGCCCACCACCCCCCGGTCCGGTCCCGAGCCTCGCCGGCACCCGCTGGAGACGCATCCGCATCCCTTGCTTTGTGTCTGACGGTCGGGCCGAATCCGGGCCCCGGAAGTGAGCAGAGTGAGCCCCGAGTGAGCGCAGAACAGGACGAGCCGTCACAGCCGTCCTCCCCCCCGCCCCATCCCCCCGTCCCGGCCGGCGGCGCCCCCGCCCCGGACACCCCCGCGCCCCCCGGCGCCGTCCCCCCGAACGCCTACGCCCACATGCCCACCCCACCCGGCGGGCCCGGCGGGCCGGTGCGACCGGGCCCCTTCGCCCCACCGGGCGGCTCCACTCCACCCGGGCAGCGGGGTGGTGTGGTCATGCCTGGGAAGGGCGGGCGGCAGGGGGGCGGGCGCGGGCGGCGGGTCATGGTCGTCGCGGGGGCGGCGGCCGTCGTCGTGGTCGCCGCCGGTGCCGTGGCGGCGGTCGCGCTCGGCGGCGGTGACGAGCCGGTGAAGAAGAAGGCCACGCCGACCGTGTCGGCGCCGCCGCCGGCGTGGACGCTCGCGGCGGGCCGCAGGCTCACGTCCGGGACCGGTGTGCGCTACGACGGCACCATGACGCTGAAGGGGCAGCCCGTCCAGGCGCATCTGCGCGTGACGCCGTCCGGCTCGGCGACCGGGCGGATCACGGCGGGCACCCTCACCGCGGACGTCGCCGCGATCGACGGCATCACCTATCTCAAGGCGGGCCTCGCGTTCTGGCGCGACTACGCCGGTGAGATCGCGCATCCCGAGTACTACGCGAACCAGTGGTCGAAGGCGCCCGCGTCGATGCCCGGCTTCGACGTGTCGGACGTCCTCGGGCCCAAGTCCATCGCCAAGGCGCTGCGGAAGACGTCGGGGAACCCGCCGACCGAGGACGTGAACGGCGTCCGGGCGTACAAGGTCACGACGTCCGCCGCCGACTACCTGATCACGGCGTTGCCGCCGTACCGGCTGCTGTCGGTGCGCGCCGCCGGGCAGTACGAGCCGCGGTTCGCCGCCGCGCCCGTCGCGGCGCCCGCGACGCTGTTCACCGAGCTGCGCCCGCGGATCGCCGCGCTCGGCGGCGCGCCCGACCCGAACCTGCACTTCCGGCCGGGGACGCTGACGTTCAGCAACTGCGACCAGAACACCAACGGCTGCACGGTGACCCTGCCCGCCACGCTGACCGCCCCCCAGGGGTCGGTGCCGGACGGCGCGCGGGCCGCGCTGCGGGCGTCGATCACGTCCAGGGGCACGCCGCTCGGGTCCTGCAGGACTTCGGGTGCGGTGCAGGCCGACCGCTCACTGACGCTGCGCTGCACCGTGACCAGCAAGCTGTGGCGGAACTGGACGAAGAAGGCCCTCGACAACCCCGGCTCCTACCCGTACGAGGCGTCCGCCCGCGTCGTCGGCGAGGCGCTGGACAAGACGGACGTCCCCGCGCTGCTCGCGCAGGTCGACCGGGAGCGCAAGGCCGTGCTCAGGCGGAAGAACGCGACGCCGGATCCGGCCACGTCCGGCCCCGCCACACCGGGGGCGCCGACGGCCGAGCGGTCCGACGGGCCGGAGATCGCCACATCACGATCACCAGGGCGTCCCTAGCGCACCACGCGCCCCCACCCCTGGCCGCGCGCGACACCGACATCGGACGCGCGCGATACCGACATCGGACGCGCGTGTCCAGGGGCGGTGCCGCCCGGGCGGATCCGCGCTGTCTACACTTCGCTTCGTGAACTCCACGCCCCTGGGGAGCCGCGGCTCCTCGACGAGCCTCGCGCGGCGGCTGGTCCGGCGACTGCACGTCGACCTGTGCCGACAGCGCAGCAGCCTCTGTTCCGGGATGAACTAGGGCACCGCCCCAGGTCGTACCTTCCGGTGAGCGGTCGTCCCGATAACACCATCCGATCCCGGACATACCATGAAGGCAAGCCTAAGTAGCATCACGATCCCGGGTGCCTCCCCCGGGACGGTGCTGCCCGTCGAGGAGGTCTTCCTCTGTGACCAAACAGGTCCAGCAACTCGACCGCGTCATCATCCGATTCGCCGGAGACTCCGGCGACGGCATGCAGCTGACCGGTGACCGCTTCACCCAGGAGACCGCGGCGTTCGGCAACGACTTGTCGACGCTGCCCAACTTCCCGGCCGAGATCCGCGCCCCGGCCGGGACGCTGCCCGGCGTGTCCAGCTTCCAGCTGCACTTCGCCGACCACGACATCCTCACGCCCGGGGACGCGCCCAACGTACTGGTCGCGATGAACCCGGCCGCACTCAAGGCCAACCTCGCGGACCTGCCGCGCGGCGCCGACCTCATCGTCAACACCGACGAGTTCAGCAAGCGCAACCTCGCCAAGGTCGGTTACGAGACCAGCCCGGTCGAGGACGACTCGCTCGCCGAGTACCGCGTGCACGCGCTGCCGCTGACCTCGATGACGGTGAAGGCCCTTGAGGACTTCGACATCTCCAAGAAGGACGCCGAGCGCGCGAAGAACATGTTCGCGCTGGGGCTGCTGTCCTGGCTGTATCACCGTCCCACCGAGGGAACACTCGGCTTCCTGGAGCGCAAGTTCGCCAGCAAGCCCGAGATCATGAAGGCGAACATCGCGGCCTTCCAGGCGGGCTGGTCCTACGGCGAGACCACCGAGGCGTTCTCGGTGCAGTACGAGATCAAGCCGGCCGACCACGAGCCCGGCCTGTACCGCAACATCACCGGTAACCTCGCGCTCGCGTACGGGCTGGTCGCCGCGGGCGTGCAGAGCGGGCTGCCGATCTTCCTCGGCTCGTACCCGATCACCCCGGCGTCCGACATCCTGCACGAGGTGTCCAAGCACAAGAAGTTCGGTGTGCGGACGTTCCAGGCCGAGGACGAGATCGCCGCGGTGGGAGCGGCGCTCGGCGCCTCGTTCGGCGGGTCGCTCGGCGTCACCACGACGTCCGGTCCGGGCATCGCGCTGAAGAGCGAGACGATCGGGCTCGGCGTCGCGACGGAACTGCCGCTGCTGGTCATCGACGTGCAGCGGGCGGGTCCGTCCACCGGCCTGCCGACCAAGACCGAGCAGGCCGACCTGCTGCAGGTCATGTACGGACGCAACGGCGAGGCGCCCGTCCCGGTCATCGCGCCGCAGTCCCCGTCGGACTGCTTCTACGCGGCGATCGAGGCGGCCCGGATCGCGGTCAAGTACCGCACGCCGGTGATCCTGCTGTCGGACGGCTACCTCGCGAACGGCTCCGAGCCGTGGAAGCTGCCGGACGTGGCGTCGCTGCCGACGATCGAGCCGAACTTCGCCGAGCCCTCGCAGGAGGACTTCCAGCCGTTCAAGCGCGACCCGGAGACCCTCGCCCGTCCGTGGGCGATCCCGGGCACCGCGGGGCTGGAGCACCGGATCGGCGGCCTGGAGAAGGCCGACGGGTCCGGCAACATCTCCTATGACCCGTCCAACCACGACACCATGACCCGGCTCCGCCAGGCCAAGGTGGACGGCATCGCAAGCGACGTCGAGCCGCTCGCCGTGGACGACCCGTCCGGTGCCGCCCGCGTGCTCGTGCTGGGCTGGGGCGGGACGTACGGGGCGATCTCCGCGGGCGTCCGGCGGGTCCGCGCGACCGGCCGGAACATCGCGCAGGCGCACGTGCGGCACCTCAACCCGTTCCCCGCGAACCTGCCCGAGGTGCTGCGCTCCTACGACCGGGTCATCGTCCCGGAGATCAACCTCGGCCAGCTCTCGATGTTGCTGCGCGGCCGGTTCCTCATCGACGTGATCGGCTACAACCAGGTCCGCGGCCTGCCCTTCAAGGCGGAAGAGCTGCAGGGCGTCATCCAGGATGTGATCGACAGTGAGTGAGAACGGCTCTCCCAACGGGAACGGCGCCGTCAACGGGAACGGGAACGGGCACGCCGGCGGGAACGGCAGGTCGCCGCTCTCCCTCGTCCCGAAGACCGACCAGAAGCAGACGCTGAAGGACTTCAAGACCGACCAGGAGGTGCGCTGGTGCCCCGGGTGCGGTGACTACGCGATCCTCGCGGCCGTCCAGTCCTTCCTGCCCGAGCTCGGGCTGCGCCGGGAGAACATCACGTTCATCTCCGGCATCGGGTGCTCGTCGCGGTTCCCGTACTACATGAACACCTACGGGTTCCACTCGATCCACGGCCGCGCGCCGGCGATCGCGACGGGGCTCGCCACGTCCCGGCCCGACCTGTCGGTGTGGGTGGTGACCGGGGACGGCGACTCGCTGTCGATCGGCGGCAACCACCTGATCCACGCGCTGCGCCGCAACGTCAACCTGAAGATCCTGCTGTTCAACAACCGGATCTACGGGCTGACGAAGGGCCAGTACTCGCCGACGTCCGAGCTCGGCAAGATCACCAAGTCGACGCCGATGGGGTCGCTGGACGCGCCGTTCAACCCGCTGTCGCTCGCGATCGGCGCGGAGGGCACGTTCGTCGCCCGGACGATCGACTCCGACCGCAAGCACCTGCAGTCGGTGCTGCGGGCGGCGGCGCAGCACCGCGGCACCGCGCTCGTGGAGATCTACCAGAACTGCAACATCTTCAACGACAACGCGTTCGAGCCGCTGAAGGACCCGGACGTCCGCGACGACATCACGATCCGGCTGGAGCACGGTGAGCCGATCGTGTTCGGGGCGGACCGCTCCAAGGCGCTGCGCCGCACGCCGACCGGGTCGTTCGAGGTGGTGAACGTCGCGGACGTGTCCGCGTCGGAGATCGCCGTGCACGACGCCCACAACCCGGACCCGTCGCAGGCGTTCGCGCTGTCGCGGCTGGACCAGCCGGCGTTCGAGCACACCCCGATCGGCATCTTCCGGAACGTCGACCGGCCGTCCTACGACGAGCTGATGCGGGCCCAGCTCGACGAGGCCGTCGAGAAGCAGGGCGAGGGCGACCTGGCCGCGCTGCTCGGCTCCGGCGACACCTGGCGCATCGACTAGCCGTCCTGATTGATCACCTTTGTACAGGCCCGGCCCCGGTTCGTCCGGGGCCGGGCTTTTTCGCGCGTATTGAACGCGTGCGAACGGGGCACTGTTGGACATGACGACCACTGGAGGATTCGCGGCGGTCTTCCGGCGAGACACGATGCGGGGCGGCGTCTCATGCTGAAAGACTGGCGGAGATCATGGAGCCGGGGAGGTGACGATGCGGGTCATTCCGCGCCGCAACAAGGATCGTCCGCGCGACCGGGCGCCCGCGCCCGCCCCGCCTTCCCCCGCTCCACCCTCCTCACCCCCCGCTGACCAGGCATCGGACGAGCAGGCCTCGGCGTCCACCGCTCCCCTGGAGGCCGGCGGCACGCGACCGCTGGACGCCGGGTCCGGCGGCGATCCGGCGGCGGCGCCGGGCCGGGAGAGCCTCCGGGCCGGGACGAGCGTCCAGGACGCGCCAGGCGCACCGGACGCGGCGCGGCCGGAAGCGGCCACGGCGCCACAGCCGGAAGCGGCCACGGCGCCACACCCAGAAGCGGCCACGGCGCCACAGCCGGGAGCGGCCACGGCGGTGCTGCCGGCCCCGGGCGGCGAGGCGGCCCGGCGGCGCGCCCGCGCGGCCGAGCGGCAGCGGCGGGCGGCGGAGGTCAAGCGGAGCCGCGCGGGACGGCGGCGACCGGTCCGGCAGCCGGCCGCGCCGGCCAGGGCCGCCGACCAGCACCGGTCCGCGCTGCTGGTCATGGTGCTGACGCTGGGGCTGCTGATCGCGGCCGTCGCGGTGACCGGCGGGCTGATCGCGTCCTCGATGCGGACCCGGCCGGTCGCGCTGGCCGCGCCGCTGCACATCTACCCGGTCGCGCAGGCGAGCCCCGGCCCGTGCCCGGCCGGGACGCGGGGCATCACCGGGCAGGCCGCCACCGGCCCGACGTGCTACCGCCTCACCCAGGGCATCGCGATCCACAAGGTCGCCGACCTGCGCATCCAGAAGTCGCGGGTGAAGCCCGGCGGGTACGACGTGGCGCTGACGCTGCGGCCGGTCGACCGGGCGGCGTTCGCGCGGCTGACCCGGGCGACGGTGGGGCGCGACCTCGCGTTCATCGTCCGCGACAGGCTCGTCACGCTGCCCCGCGTCGACATGGCGATCACCGACGGGAAGGTCGTGGTGACCGGCTCGCCGGACAAGGCGACGGCGAAGAAGCTCGTCCGCGACCTCAAGGGGCGCTAAGGCCGCCTAGCCTTCCGGGAGCTCCTCGCCCTGGACGGCCTGGATCTCCAGTTCGACGCGGAGGCTCTCGCCGACCAGTGCGACGCCCGCCTCCAGGATCTGGTTGAACCGGATGCCGAAGTCGGCGCGGCGCAGCTCGGCCGTGGCGCGGAACGCGGCCCGCACGCCGCCCCACGGGTCCGAGCCGCCGCCGAGGTAGGTCAGGTCGAGGTCGACCGGCCGCGTGATCCCGTTGAGGGTGAGGCGGCCGTGCACGGTCCAGCGGTCGGGCCCGGCGGCGGTCAGCCCCTCGCCCTCGTAGGTGATGACCGGGTTGACGTCGGCGTTCATGAAGTCGGCCGAGCGCAGGTGGTCGTCGCGCATCTTGTTGCCGGTGTCGATGGACGCGGCCTCGATGCGCGCCGTGACCCGTGACTCCTCGGCCGGCTCGGCGACCTCGATCCGCCCCTCGAAGGCGGCGAACCGGCCGCGGACGCTGGACAGGCCCAGGTGCTGTGCGACCGCGCCGACCGTGGAGTGCGCCGGGTCGATCGTCCACGGGCCGGGCGCCGGCAGCTCGGTGCCGCCGGCCCGGCCCAGGACGATCTTCCCGACGTCGGCGGTGCCGGACGTCGACACGATCAGCGTGGCGGCGGCCGGCTGGAAGCCCGCCGCCGTCACGATCACCGTGTACGTCCCGGTGGGCAGCGGGCCGGCGGCGAGCACGCCGTCCTCCCCGGTCCGCTCCCGCGCGACCTGGTCGCCGGCCAGGTCGGTCACCGTGACGATGGCGTGCGGCACCGCCCAGCCGTCCTTCGTCCGCACCGTCCCGCGCAGACCACGTTCAGCGTCCATCAACGACCTTCGTGTCGGGGGCCGGCCACCGCCGGACGGCCCGGGGTCCCGCCTGTCATGCGCCGGGGTAGCCGAGCGTCACGTCGTGCTCGTCCAGCCCGCTGCCCGAAAGCGACAGACCGGTGGCGACCGGAGGATATCCGGACGCGATCACGGTGTACTGGCCGCCGGTCAGGTCGGTGAACGCGTACTCGCCGTCCGGGCCGGTGATCACCATCGCGACGACGTTGCCGGCCGCGTCCACCAGCGTGACCCGGGCCTCCGCGATCGGTTCGCCCGCCTCGCCGCGGATCGTCCCGCGGACGCGGGCGCCGGGCGGCATCTCCACGTCCTGCCGGGACTGGCCGTTGCCGACCACCTCCACCGGCAGCGCGACCGGGCGGTGCGCGGCGGCGGACACGGCGAGCGTGTAGGTGCCGGACGTGATGTCCTTGAACAGGTAGTTCCCGTCGCCGTCGGTGCGGCCGGTTCCGACGACGTCGCCGCGCACGTCGGTGACGACGACCATCGCGCCCGCGATCGGGCTGCCGTCGCCGCTGCGGACCGTCCCGGCGAGGCCGCCGTTGCCCGCGAGCAACAGGTCGAACTCGACCGGCTTGTCCCCGACGACCAGCGTCGCGGCCTGCGGCTCGTGCTCGCCGGTCGCGGCGATCAGCACGTAGCTGCCGGGGCCGGGGGTCGGCAGCGCGTACCGGCCGTCCTCGCGGGTGATCGAGCGGGCGAGCTGGTGGCCGTCCACGCCGATCAGGGTCAGCGCGGCGGACGGGACGGGCACGCCGTCGCCGGTCCGCACGGTGCCCTGGACGGGGACGCCGCCGTCCTGCCCGCCGTGCCCGTTCTGCTCGGCGAGGAGCTGCGCCTGCGTCGCCAGGTCGGGCGCCGCCGGTGCCTGCGCGGGCGCGGCGACCGTGCTGAGCGGCACGTCCGGGGCGTGTCCGTTCTCGCGTGCGTGCCGGCCGGCGACCCCGCCGACCGCGCTGGCCGCGCCGATGGCGCCGACCGCGCCGGTCCGCGCGACCGGGGACGGGGGACGGACGACGCCGTCCTCGGCCGGGCCGTCGCCCGCCGGAGGCTTCTTGGCCCCCTTGCCCCGGTCCGCCGACCCGCGCAGCGGCAGCTCCTTCAGCGCGAGGACCGCGAGGAAGCCGATCACCGCGACCGGGACGCCGACCAGGAAGACGGCCTCCATGGCCTTGGTGAACGCCTCGGTGATGATGCCGTGCACCGGCTCGGGCAGGTTCTGGATCTCCTCGGGCGAGCCGAGGTTGCCGGCCGTGCCGGACGGCATCGGGATGCCCGCCGCGCGGAAGCCGGAGGAGATCTCCTCCGCCACCCGGTTGGTGAGGATCGCGCCGAACGCGGCGACGCCCATCGCGCCGCCGAGGTTGCGGAAGAACGAGACGCCGGACGTGGTCGAGGCCAGGTCGGCGGGCGCCGCGGCGTTCTGCGCGGCCAGGATCAGGATCTGCAGCGTCAGCCCCATCCCGACGCCGAGGAGCGCGAGGTCGGCGCCGATCACGACCTTCGAGGAGTCGGTGTGCAGCTGCGACAGCAGGAACATCCCGCCGGCGACGCAGGCCAGGCCGATCACCGGGAAGATCTTGTAGCGGCCCGTCCGGGTCACGATCTGCCCGGAGCCGGTCGAGGTGACCAGCATGCCGAGCACGAGCGGCAGCGTCATCAGGCCGGACGCGGTGGGGCTCATCCCCTTGACGATCTGCAGGTACTGCGGCATGTAGATCATCGCGCCGAACATCGCCATGCCGACGCAGATGGAGACGAACGAGGTCAGCAGGAACATCCGGTTGCGGAACAGCCGGGGCGGCAGGATCGGGTCGCGGGCGATGCGCTCGGCGAAGATCGCGAGGACGAGCAGGACGACCGCGCCGCCGAGCAGGATGTAGGTCCACGGGGAGTTCCACTCGAACTCCGTCCCGCCCATGGACAGGACGAGCATGAGCAGGGCGGCGCTGCCGGTGATGGTGAACGCGCCGAACCCGTCCACCCGGGTGTCGCGCCGCACCTTCGGCAGCTTCAGCACCCGCTGGATGACGAGGAACGCGACCACGGCGAGCGGGACGCACACGTAGAAGCACCAGCGCCAGCCGAGGCCGTCGGCGTCCACGATGAACCCGCCGAGCAGCGGGCCGGCGACCGTCGCGACGCCGAAGACGGCGCCCATGTAGCCGGCGTAGCGGCCGCGCTGCCGGGGCTCGACGACGTCCCCGAGGATGACCTGGGCGAGCGCGGAAAGGCCGCCGACGCCGAGGCCCTGGAACGCGCGGGCCGCGATCAGCTGGCCGATGTCCTGCGACAGCCCGGCGCCCACCGAGGCGAGCACGAAGACCAGCAGGGCGGTCTGGAACATGAGCTTGCGCCCGGCGATGTCCGACAGCTTGCCCCACAGCGGGGTCGAGGCGGTCATCGTGAGCAGTGACGCGCTCGCCACCCAGGACAGCTGGTCCTGGCCGCCGAGGTCGCCGACGATCGTCGGCAGCGCCGTGGCGACGACCGACGTCGAGATCATCGACGTCAGCATCGCCATCATCAGACCGGCGAGGATCTTCAGGATCTGCCGGTGCGTGTATTGCGGTCTAGCGGGCTCGGACGCCGCCTGGCCGTGCGACGTCACGCTGGTCTGTGCCACCCTGCCCCCATGCGTACGGAAATTACCTGTGCCGTGCATGTATCCTAGGTAGACGCTTGTTTACTTGCAACTCGTTGGATACTGAACACTGACCGTTACCGACAGGCCAGGGATGGGGATGCAGGTCGAGGACGAGCGCACGCTCTCCGCTAGGAACCAGGACGCGAGCAGGGCCGGCGGCCGGGGCCGGCGACCGCGGCGGGACCGGGAGGCGACCGAGCGGCGCATCCTGAAGGCAGCCCGCGACCTGTTCGGCGAGCACGGCTACGACGGCGTCACCGTCCGCGAGATCGCGGCGCTGGCCGAGGCGAACGTCGCGCTGGTCAACCGGTACTTCGGCTCGAAGGCGGCGCTGTTCGGCGACGTCCTGGCGGGCGAGTCGGTGATCCGCGGCGTCATCGCGGGCGACCCGGCGGGGCTGCCGCGGCGGCTCGCCGAGCACTTCGTCCGGCAGATCGACCAGGGCCCGGCCACCGCCATGTCCCGGATGCTGGACCGGTCGGCGGGCCAGCCCGAGGTCAAGGAGATACTGCTCCGCTACCTGGAGGACGTGATCGTCCAGCCGATGATCGAGCAGCTGGACGGGCCGGACGCCCGCGCCCGCGCGCTGCTCGCGTCCACGATCATCATGGGCGGCGGTCCGGTCCGGCGGCTGTTCGGCCTGGACGACCTGCGCGCCGCCGACCCGGCCGAGGTCACCGACCGGCTCACCGCCATGTTCACCGCCGCGCTCGCCCCGCCCGTACGCCACCGGGCGTAGCCCGCACGGCGGAGATCGTCTTCCGGTCGGAGACCCGCGCGGCGCGCCGCGCATAGGGTTGCTGACCATGAGGCTGGGGGGCGCTGTCCGGGCGCGGTGGGGCAGGACGGGACGGGCCACGCGCTGGACGGCGGCCGGCGCGGCGGTCGTGCTGGCGGGCGGCGGCGCCGCCTGGGGGTTCACGGCCGGCGACGCGCCGCACGTCGAGACGTCCGAGCAGCGCATCGCCGTGGTGGACGGGCCGGAGAACGACCAGCACGTCGTCCTCGACACGACGTTCTACCGGCCGGTCGGGCGGTCGAAGGGCCCGGCGGTGATGCTGGGGCACGGCTTCGGCGGCTCGAAGCGGGAGGTGGCGGGCGAGGCCCGCGAACTGGCCCGCGCCGGGTACGCGGTGCTGGCCTGGTCGGCGCGCGGGTTCGGGCGCTCGACCGGGGAGATCGCGCTCAACTCCCCCGACTACGAGGTCAAGGACACCCGGCAGCTCATCGACTGGCTCGCGAAGCGCCCCGAGGTCGTCCTGGACGGGCCGGGCGACCCGCGCGTCGGCATGGCCGGGCAGTCCTACGGCGGCGCGATCGCGCTGATGACCGCCGCCTACGACCGGCGGGTGGACGCCATCGCGCCGCAGATCACCTGGAACGGCCTCGCGGACGCGCTGTTCCCGTCCGCGACCGGCGCCGGACCGGCGGAGGGCGTGTTCAAGAAGCTGTGGGCGGGGGTCTTCTTCACGAGCGGCGCGGACCGGACGGCGTGCGGGCGCTTCCTGCCGTCCCTGTGCGAGATGTACCAGGAGGTCGCGGAGACGGGCCGGCCGACCGCGGCGGCGATCGAGACGCTGCGGAGGTCGAGCCCGGCGTCGGTCGCCGACCGGATCCGGGTGCCGACGCTGCTGGTCCAGGGGCAGACCGACTCGCTGTTCCCGCTGAACCAGGCCGACGCGAACGCGCGGGCCATCGCCCGGAACGGCGCGCCGGTGTCGGTGGTGTGGTTCCAGGGCGGGCATGACGGCGGCGACCCGGAGACCGAGCGGGTCGAGGGGCTGGTGCGCGACTTCTTCGACGCCCGGCTCCGCCGCTCGGGACCGGCTCTGGACGGTTTCACGGTGACGCGGGCGGGCGGGCTCGACTCGTCCACGCAGCGGGTCGTCGTGGAGGAGGCGACGACGTCGCGGTATCCGGGGCTCGCCGGTGATCCGGTCGGGATGCGGCTGTCGGGGCGGGAGCAGATGATCTTCAATCCGGCGGGCGGGTCGCCGCCGTCGATCTCGTCGGCGCCGGGGCTGGGCGCGCTGTCCTCGCTGGGCGCGCTGGGCGGGTCGGTGCCGTCCGACATGCCGGGCCAGACCGCCGCGTTCGACACGGCTCCGCTGGACCATCCGGTGCGGCTCACCGGGGCGGCCACGGTCCGCCTCAAGGTGCGGGGAGACGGGCCGCTGTTCGCGAAGCTCTACGACGTCGCACCCGGTGGCAACGCTGCTCCGGCGCGTCGGCTGGCGGCACCGTTCCGGGTGTCGGGTGGTTCGTCTGGCGGCGAGGTGACGGTGACGCTCCCGGCGATGGACTACCGGTTCGACCGCGGCCACCGCCTGCGCCTCGTCATCGCGACGACCGACATGGGCTTCGCCACCCCTGCCGCGCCTTCGTCCTTCAAGGTGCAGGTGGTGTCGCCGCTGAGCGTCCCGACGGTCCCGGCGCTGACGACGGCGTCCGCGCCGTTGCCCGCGTGGGTGTGGGCGCTGCCGGCGGCTGGGCTCGCCATTGCCGTCGCCATCCTCCTGCCCGGGCGTCGTAGGCGCGACTCGTCCGCGGACAGCGACGTCCCGTTGGAGATAACCGGTCTGACGAAGGCGTACAAGAACGGTCATCTCGCTGTGGCCGACCTGTCGTTCCGTGTCGAGAAGGGTCAGGTGCTGGGGCTCCTGGGCCCGAACGGTGCGGGGAAGACGACGACCCTGCGCATGCTCATGGGTTTGATCCACCCCGACTCCGGCGAGATCCGCATCTTCGGTCAGCGCGTGACGCCCGGGGCGCCCGTCCTGTCCCGCCTCGGCTCATTCGTCGAGGGGCCCGGGTTCCTCCCCCACCTCTCCGGCCGCGACAACCTGGACCTGTACTGGCGCGCCACCGGCCGTCCCCAGGACGAATCCCACCTGGACGAGGCGCTGAAGATAGCCGGCCTGGGCTCCGCGCTCGACCGGGCGGTGCGCACCTACTCGCAGGGGATGCGGCAACGGCTCGCCATAGCGCAGGCCATGCTCGGCCTGCCCGACCTCCTCGTCCTGGACGAACCGACCAACGGCCTCGACCCGCCCCAGATCCGCGAGATGCGGGAGGTGCTCGTCCGGTACGCCGCCGCCGGGCGGACCGTGATCGTCTCCAGCCACCTGCTGGCGGAGGTCGAGCAGTCCTGCACGCACGCGGTCGTCATGGCGGGCGGACGCCGCGTCGCGGCCGGCCCGGTCAGCGAGATCACCGGCTCGGGCCGCCGGCTGGAGGACGCGTTCCTGGAGATCATCGGAGAGGCGCCATGACGACCTACGACGTCCGGCGGACGCTGCCCCTGCGCGTCGAGGCCGTCCGCCAGTTCCGGCGCCGCCGGACCCTCGTCGCGTTCGGGATCCTGCTCGTCCTGCCGTGGGTCCTGGTGCTCGCGTTCAAGCTGGGCGGCGACCCGGGCCCCGACGGACTCCCCAGCCTGGTCGACGTCGCCACGTCGTCCGCGCTGAACTTCGCCCTCTTCGCCCTGTTCGTCTCGACGGGGTTCCTGCTGGTGGTGGCCGTCGCCCTGTTCTGCGGCGACACCGTGGCGAGCGAGGCGGGGTGGTCGTCGCTGCGCTACCTGCTGGCCGCGCCCGTCCCGCGCGCCCGGCTGCTCCGCCAGAAACTGGTCGTCGCGCTCTCCTACGCCGTCGTGGCGGTCGTCAGCCTGCCGCTGATGTCCCTCGCGGCCGGGACGGCGGGCTTCGGCTGGGGCGACGTCGAACTCCCCACCGGCGGCACCGTCCCTGTCAGCACCGCACTGGGCCGGATGGCGATCATCGTCGGCTACTCCCTGATCGCCCAGCTGGTCGTCGCCGCCCTCGCGTTCCTGCTGTCGGTGACCACCGACTCGCCCCTCGGTGCGGTCGGCGGCGCCGTCGGCCTGGTCATCGTCAGCAACATCCTGGACGCCGTCACCGCGCTCGGCGCGTGGCGCGACTTCCTCCCGACCCACTGGATGTACGCGTGGATGGACGCCCTCCAGCCGCAGATCCAGTGGACGGGCATGGCGAAAGGCTCGGCGATATCCGTTACCTACGCGCTGATCCTTTTCGCCCTGGCGTTCCGCCGCTTCCGATCGCGCGACATCGTGTCGTGAATTTCCGACACGTATTGTGACCGTCCAACGACGTTACGCCGACAAGATCTTCCAGAAAATCGGTCGAATCGACCGTGTTCGTCGCATAAGCTCAGCGAACCTTGCCCGCGCCGGCCGCGTCGCATGAGGTGACGACGATTAAGCCGGTCCCGTTGGGGGGAGATGATCACCATGGCACGGCAGCAACTCATCAAGCGCCCCAAGCCCCCACGTCCACCGAGCCAGCCCGACCTGAGGACGCCCTCCGGCCGCCTGCTCCCCTACTGAAGCCGCGCCAGGAACCTCTCCCGCTCGACCACCACTCGCTCGACACGGCCGATTCCCACGACGCCCCGCGCGTCGACGGCCCTGATCCCGAACAGCAGCCGCCTACCGTCGACCTCTTCGAGCTCCGCCTCCACGGTCACCCGCGCGCCGACCGGGCTGGCCGCGCGGTGCTCCAGTTCGACGCGCGTCCCGACGGACGTCCGGCCGTCCCCGAGATGGCTCCTGACCGCCTCGACGGTCGCCGCCTCGGCGAGCGCCAGCAGCCGGGGCGTGCCGAGCACGGGGACGTCTCCGCTGCCCGCCGCGATGGCCGTGTCCGTGTCGCCCACGACGATGGACACCTGCCCGTGCAGTCCCGGTTTCACAGTTCGCGCTCCAACCGCGCCGCGACTTCTCGATACCGGCTCACCGGAACGAGGTGCACGCCGTCGAAGGCGCCGCTGTCCCTGAGGGCGAGGATCTGCTCGCAGGCCGCCGCGACGCCCGCCGCCCGATCCCGTTCGACGGCCTCGACGAGCTCCGCAGGGATATCGATGTCGGGAATGGCCGCGGCCAGATTCCGGGCCATCCCGGCACTGGCCAGGACCATGACCCCCGCGTAGACGGGCCCGTCGACCTCGACGCTCTCCCGCCACCGCACCAGGCTCTCGACCGAGTAGCTGACCTGGACGAACGTGAAGTCCGCGGCCTGCTTCCACTCGGGCACGCTCCGGAGCCCGGACGTCACCCCCACCTGGAACGGCCGGCACCCGGCGAACACTTCGTCCTCGCTCGCCGCGCGGGCCTCCTCCATCATGGCCCGGACGGTCAGCTCGCTCGTCCGTCCGCCGGCACGCGGCTTGTCGCCGTAAACGAACAGGAAGCGCTCGACCCCGTACGCGGCGGCGGTGAGCAGATCCCTGCGGAACCCGAGCAGATTGCGGTCCCGCGAGTTCAGGCAGGCGATCCCCCGCGCGCCCATGGCCTGCACCTCATGGGCGACGGCCACACTCGACACGGTGGCCCGGCCAATATGGTTGTCGGGAATCAGGAACGAGTCCGCGACGGGACTCAGCACCCCGATCTGATGCCGCACCTTCTGCAGATCGGGCCGAGTAGGCGGCTCGACCTCGCAAACAACCTCGAACCCCATACCCGCCCCTTAGTCGCCGCGTTTCAACCGCCCCTAATGTACGGGACGGCCTCCCGACCGCGTCGCACTAGGGAAGGGCGCGAAACGTACGTGCGATCTCGTCCAGTTCCTTGATGTCGTCGCCCGGCTTCATCCCGAAGGTCAGCCCGCAGATCTTGTCGCCGGGCACCAGCACCCGGAACTGGACGGCGCGCGCGGCGATCGTGGCCTTCACCGTGTAATCGACCCTTACCGCGGGCATCCCGCCGATCGTCAGAGTGCTGGATTCGACGTCCTGGGCACCGACACGGGCCAGCCCCACCTTGGTGACGAGCTCCAACTGCTCGGCCGTGACTCCGCCGTTCGGCCCGCAGATGCCGCTGATGTTGTTGATGTATCCACCGGAGGCGCCGGCCGTGTCGACCACATAGAGCAGGTTCTTGCCCTCCAGTTGGGCCGCGCCTCGTTCGATGGCCTCCGCCGTGGCGCCGGAGACTCCGGCCTTCCTGAGGGACTCCACGATATCGCCCGTGCCGACGTCGATCTCGATCCATCGCTTGGGGACGGCGATCGACAGCCCGACCTCCGGGCTCTCGATCTTGCGCCACCCGTCTGGTACGGCCTGCGTGGACGGCGCGGCCGTCGAGGCCGGCGTGGCCGAAGCCGACGTGCCGGCACTTTTCGCCGCCCCGGCCGCGTCATCGCCACCGGAGGAACAGCCGGCCAGAAGAGCCGCACTCAACGTCACGGCAACAATCAACGCACGGTTCACCGGGCTTCTGGGGCGGATGCCCCGTCCTTCAGGGCGGGGAGGAAGCCCCTCCAACTAGTCATGTTCTGTCGGTCCCTTCCGCTAGCGTCGTGTGTGTGGCCCGTTACCGTTTGCAGCCGACGTCTGTCCAGGAGCAGGGGCTGCTGGAGCATTGCGGGCACGCCCGGTTCGTGTGGAACCTCGCCGTCGAACAGCAGTCCTGGTGGACACCGCGTCGTGGGCGGGCGCCGGGGTTCCCCGAGCAGTGCCGCCAACTGACGGAGGCCCGCGCCGCGTTCGAGTGGCTGCGCGCCGGTTCCCAGACGGTCCAGCAGCAGGCCCTCAAAGACTTCGCCCAAGCCATGGCGAACTTCTTCACCGCGACGCACGGGCGGCCGACATGGCGGAAGGCCGGGCGGCGCGAAGGGTTCCGGATCGTTGGGCAGCGTGGCCGCGCATGGGAGGTACGACGTATGTCCCGCCGAGTCGGTGAGGTGCGGGTGCCGAAGGTGGGGTGGGTGCGGTTCCGCTGGACCCGCGCCGTCCCGCCGGATGTGAAGTCGTTCCGCGTGTCCCGTGACCGGGCCGGGCGGTGGCATGTCGCGTTCGCGCACATCCCCGCCCCGATCCCCGCGCCGGGGAACGGGCAGGCGGTGGGTGTGGATCGGGGTGTGACCGTGTCGGCGGCGTTGTCCACCGGGGAACTCCTGAACGCCCCCGCCCTCACCGACCGGGAAGCCGAACGTCTCCTGCGTCTCCAGCGCAAGCTCGCCCGTGCTCGCCGCGGCTCGAACCGCCGCGCCCACGTCAAGGCCGCCATCGCCCGGCTGAAGGCCAGGGAGGCCGACCGGCGCCGCGACTGGGTGGAGAAGACCACCACAGCCCTGGCCACCGAGTTCGATGCCATCGCGGTTGAGGACCTGAACGTGCGGGCCATGACCCGGTCGGCGCGCGGCACCATCGACGCGCCCGGCGCGGGCGTGCGGCAGAAAGCCGGACTCAACCGCGCGATCCTCGCCAACGGCTGGGGGCAGGTCCTCGCCCGGCTGGGGCACAAGGCGCCTGGCCGCGTCATCAAGGTCGATCCGCGTTACACGTCGCAGACCTGTCATGCATGCGGGCACCGCGCCCCGGAGAACCGTGAGAGCCAAGCGGTGTTCCGGTGCACGGCCTGTGGGCACCGGGCCAACGCCGACGTCAACGCCGCCCGCAACATCAAAGACACCGCCATCAAAGACACCGCCGTGGGACGCACGGTGGCCGCGCGGGGAGGCACGCCGTTGGGCGGGCCGGTGAACCGCGAACCTCAACCTGTTCTCTTCCCTGCGTAGGGGACGGGTTGGAATCCCCTGCCTTCAGGCGCGGGAGGACGTCAATCAATACCTCGCCAGGGGGACGCCGCGCGCCGACAGCCGCGCGATGAAGCGTCAACACCCTAGACCGGTCCGCCGTTCTGCGACTGCCCATTTATGGGCCCCAAGTCGGATACTGGCCCTCACGAGCGAACCGGCGCACCCGCCGCAGGACGCTGACCAGCACCGAACGCTTTCCGCCCTCCGATGGCAATTCCCCGGTGCAAGGCGATCCAGACACGAGGAGGGTCATGACATCTGATCCGAATGATGCGGAGTTGATCGCCCGGTCGCTCGACGGCGATGAGGACGCCTTCGTCGAGGTCGTCCGGAACCACGAGGCGGCCGTCGGGGCCTACCTCGCCCGCCGGGTCGGCCGGGAGCAGGCCGAGGACCTGCTCGGCGAGGTGTGGCTGGCGGCGCTCGCGTCCCGCGCGGCCTACGACCGCTCCTTCCCCGACGCGCGCCCGTGGCTGATCGGCGTGGCGCACAACATGCTCCGGCGGCACTGGCGCTCCCGCCGCCCCGAGCAGCCGCGGGCGGACGTCCCACCGTCCGGCTGGGACCCGTGGGCCGCCGTCGACGACCGCGTCGACGCCGAGCCGGTGCTGCGCCGCGCCCTGGCGCTGCTCGGCCCGCAGCAGCGGGAGATCGTGACCCTGGTCGCCTGGGAGGACCTGACCGTCGCCGACGCGGGACGGGCGATCGGCATACCGCCCGGGACGGCGCGCCGCCACATGCACGAGGCGCGCATGGTGCTGCGGAACGCGCCGGGGATGGCCGCACTGCTGAACGACCACAACACGGTGAAGGAGGCCCACTGATGGTCGACGAATTGGACCTGCTGAAGAACATGAGGGACGTCGAGCCGGTACGGCCGCACGCCTACGAGGAGGCAAGGGCCGTGCTGCGGTCGGCGACGGCCACCGAGGAGGCACCGACCCGGCGCGCCCGATGGGGCATGCGCCGCAAGGCGGGTCTCGGCGCCGCCGCCCTGATCGCCGCATCCGTGGCGACGGCGCTGGTCGTCACGTCCACGTCGTCCAGCGAACCCATTGCGACACCCGCGCCGGCGACGAAGGCGAACCCGATCCTGACCAAGCTGGTGGCGGAGATCTCGCCCATGCAGCCCGAGTTGTCGGGCGATGCGACGCTGACCGTCCGCAACCTGTCGCCGACCAGTGACAAGGTGGCCGACAACGGCATCGACCTGTACACCGACGACGGCGTCTACTACTGGGGGAACGACGCCGCCGCCCTGCGACGAGCCATCGCCGGCAAGAGAGGCGACAGCACCTACAAGCGCGGCATAGGCGTGGCGCTCTACGCCGTGAAGGGCGACCTCGGCACCGCGCGCGCACGGATGGCCGTCGCCAACTTCCCCCCGGGCACGGACATCGAGGCCGCGAACCGCGCCGGGGAGCGGACGAAGATCGAGAAGCTCAAGGCCGCCGCCAAGGCGCGGGGCGAGAAGTACGTCCCGCCGAAGCCGCTGACCCCCGAGCAGAAGAAGGGCATCACCGACAACCACATCTGGTCGAACGCCATCGACGCGCTGATCGCGGCACCGGAGAACCCCCAGGTCCGGGCCGGCGTGCTCCGCATCATGGCCACGATGCCGAAGGTCAAGGTCACCAAGACCACCACGGCCGGCCACCCCACCCTCACCCTGGCCGACACCTGGGCGGGCGCCGGGACGGAAACGGTGGTCATCAACGCCGACACAGGCCAACCCGTAGCCCTGACGAGCACCCTGACGGACGCCCCCACCCGCACGATCTACTACCACACCACCCGCGTGAACCTAGCCGACATCAAATCCGGCAAGTTCTAACCCACCCACCCCACCCGTGCGGGCCGCCCACTAACCCGGTCGGCCCGCACACCTACGTCTACCTCATGACCGATCACCATCACATACAGCAACGATCAGCTCCGCCGTCCGCACCAGGGGTGTGTCAAGTTAACGGCTGATCTTGGTTGTTGAGGTGTTCAGTTGGCAGTCGGGGTGAGTCGGCCTTCGAACTCGATCTGGAAGGCGTTCAGGGGTGCCTTCCAGCGCATGGTCCATCGCTTGCGGCCCTTGCCGGTCGGGTCCAGGGACATCAGCGCCATGTAGATGCACTTCATCGCTGCGGCCTCGTTCGGGAAGTGCCCACGGGCGCGGACGGCCTTTCGGATGCGGGCGTTCACGCTCTCGATCGCGTTCGTGCTGCAGACGACCTTGCGGATCTCCACGTCGAAGCGGAGGAAGGGCACGAACTCGGCCCAGGCGTCCGACCAGAGCTTGATGATCGCCGGATACTTACCGCCCCAGGCCTCCTGGAACTCCAAGAACCGTTCCTCGGCCACTTCCTGGTTCGACGCCGTGTAGATCGGCTTGAGCGCCTTGGCGATCTTGTCCCAGTCCTGGCGGGCCGCGTAATGGAAGCTGTTGCGCAGCAGGTGAACGATGCAGGTCTGGACAATCGTGCGAGGCCAGACGGTCTCCACCGCCTCGGGCAGGCCCTTGAGGCCGTCGCAGACCAGCATCAGCACGTCCTGGACGCCGCGGTTCTTGCACTCGGTGAACACGTGCAGCCAGTACTTGGCGCCCTCACCGCCGTCGCCGGCCCAGATGCCCAGGATGTCGCGGTGGCCCTCCGCGGTCACCGCCATCACCACGTAGATCGGCCGGTTGGCGACCTGCCCGTCCCGGATCTTGACGTTGATCGCGTCCACGAACAGGACCGGATAGACGCGGTCCAGGGGCCGGTTCTGCCATTCGGCCATGCCGTCCATGACCTTGTCGGTGATCGTCGAGATCGTCTGCTTGGAGACCTGGGCGTCGTAGACCTCGGCCAGGTGCGCGCTGATCTCCCCGTGGGTGAGACCCTTCGCCGACAGCGACAGCACCATCTCGTCCACGCCGGTCAACCGGCGCTGCCGCTTGCGCACGATCTGCGGCTCGAAGGTGCCGCCGGTGTCCCTGGGCACCTTGACCTCGACCGGACCGACATCGGTGAGCACCGTCTTGGCCCGCGTGCCGTTGCGGCTGTTGCCGCTGCCCCGGCCCGCCGCGTCGTACTTGTCGTAGCCGACGTGGTCGGTGATCTCGCCCTCCAGGGCGGATTCCAGCACCCGCTTGGTCAGCTGCTGCAACAGCCCGCCCTCACCGGTCAACTGCAGCCCTTGGGTCCGAGCACGGTCCACCAGCATCGCGATCAGCTGCTCCTCCGACGCCGCACCCCGCGGCGCCTGGACCGGCTGCTCCCCGGACTCGTCCTCAACAATGCTTTCGGTCACCCGGCGTCTCCTTGATCATCGGATCCGCCGTTAATTAGACACTCCCCGCACCAGCCGATCTCGCGTCATCGAGCGTCTCGGCGGGGGGGGGTGGCCGGTCAGCGGTGGCGGCTCATATGGCGACTACCTTGACGGACTTTCCGCAGAGGGTCGTCATGTCGTCCTCCTCGGAGGTCAGGAGGACGACGGGTTTGGGGGACCGGAGCGCCGTGGAGGCAACGACCGCGTCGATCGCGTACTTGTGCCCGTGAAGCCGGTGAGTGCGCAGCAGGTCCATTGCGGCCAGACTGATCTCTTCGGTGACCGGTTCGATGCGGAGCCTGGACAGGTACCAGCGAAGCCGGTCCGGCTTGGTCCGCACGTCCTGGGCCTCGATCGGGGTGAGTGCACTGATCACCACGCGAAAGTCGTTCTCCTGAGCTTCGCGGGCCATCGCCGTGACGCGCTGGTCGGCCTGGCACCACTTCACCAAACCTTCGCAGTCGAGGACGAGTGTGCCGGCGCTCAGCCTGCTTCGTTCCCGACCCACTCGGCACCCTCCTGCAACTCGGGTGCCGCCTTGACGCCACGGAAGATCTCTGCGGCCTCATCGCGCAGCACCTGCGGGATCGGGCCCGACGCGTCCTCGTTGGCACGCAGGGCCTCTTCGAGCAGGTCACGCTCTACCTGACGCTCGACGGCCGCATCGACGTAGGCGGAGAATCCACGCGCGCCCACCCGGTCGCGGACGGCACGGATGTTCCCGGCTCTCAGCGAGACGCTCGCCTTCACCGCCGGGCCTTCTCCCAACCCGAACTCCCTGTCCTCACCCATGGCCGCAGTTTACTACTTCAAGTAGCAAATTATCTTCAGGCTTGGGGAGTAGCCGAGAGGCTGTCATGGGGTCATGAGCGTTGGGTTGGGTGGGTGGTTACGGAGTAGGGTTCGCGGGTGGTCAGGCGGGGGATGGCGTTCGGGGTCGGCGCCTATGCGTTGTGGGGGCTGTTTCCGCTGTACTGGCCGCTGCTCAAGCCGGCGGGGGCGGTCGAGATCCTCGCGCACCGGATCATGTGGTCGCTGGTCGCGGTCGGGGTGGTGCTGGCGGCGCGGCGGACGTGGGTGCGGGGGCTGACGGCGCGGCAGATGTGGCTGCTGGTCGCGGCGTCGGTGGTGATCAGCGTGAACTGGGGCACCTACATCTACGCCGTCAACAGCGGGCAGACGATCGAGTCGGCGCTGGGGTACTTCATCAACCCGCTGATCAGCGTGGTGTTCGGGGTGGTCGTCTTCCGGGAGCGGCTGCGGCCGGGGCAGTGGGCGGCGGTCGGGCTGGGCGCGGTCGCCGTCGTCGTGCTGACGGTGGACTACGGGCGGCCGCCCTGGATCGCGCTGGTGCTGGCGCTCGCGTTCGGCATGTACGGGTTGCTGAAGAAGTCCGCGGCCGTTCCGTCGGCCGAGAGCCTGGCCGTCGAGACCGCCGTGATGTTCCTGCCGGCCCTGGTCTTCGTGGTCGCGCTGGAGGGGCGGGGGGACGCGGCCTTCGGGCACCACGGGCTGGGGAACGTGCTGCTGCTGGTGGGGGCCGGGATCGTCACCGCCGTCCCGCTCATGCTGTTCAACTCGGCGGCGATCAGGCTGCCGCTGACGGTCGTCGGCATGCTGCAGTACCTGACGCCCATGCTCCAGTTCGCCATCGGCGTGTTCGTCCAGCATGAGGTGATGCCGTCCAGCCGGTGGGCGGGGTTCACGCTGGTGTGGCTCGCGCTGGCGGTGCTGACATGGGACGGGCTCCGGGCGGGACGTCGCGAAGCGGCCCCCGAGGCGGTCCGGACGGGCTAAAGTGCCGCACGTCAAATGCCCGGATTCGAGGAGTCGCGTTGCGCCTGGTCACCGTCACCGTGTTGGGAACGGCGCTCGTGGCGGCCGGGATGCTCGCGCCGGCGACGGGCGAGGCGACCGCGACCGGGCGGCACGGCGTGGTGCTGGAGCCGGGCATGGTACGGCCTGGCGAGCGTGTCCGGGTCGAGGTGCCGGGCTGCGCGGGGCGGGTGCGGGTCGTGTCCGAGGCGTTCACCGGACGGGCCGTCGGCGGAACGGCGACCGTGAAGCAGGACGTCGCGCCGAGCACCTACGCGGTCGTGGCGCACTGCGGGTCACGGAAAGTGACCGGCGAGGTCCGGGTGGCGGGGCGGCTCGCATGGCCTGACCTTCTGCCTAGCGGGCACAGCCGCCAGTAATCGCGGCGAGCGGGTTTTTGCTCACGATGTGACTGTCACGGTACGTGTTCATCTTCTGACGTACCGCCTCCTTGCCGCGGCCACCTGCGCGGACGCTGTCAAGATCGCTCGACAAACGGGACAACCCGTCCGGCAAGTGATGGACGTCACCCAAAACGGGCTGATATTTCTTCCTTCTCACCCCTTGATCGCGTTAATTGATCATGTGATACTTCCACGGAAATCTACAAATCGCCCAAGCCTCACATACGTCTCTAATCGCTCCCTCTGCTCCCGCCGCCCCACCCGCCCGGTGTGGACGGCATCGGCAGGGGGTCGATTGCTTTAACTCCGCAATGGGGGGCAGTCGGAAGTGTCCGTTGACGTTGGTGCCGCTCCTGTCCACAGAGCAAAGAACTTCCCGCTCTACCGCACGGTCTCCAGGCTCATGCGCGACCCGCTGCGGGAGATCCTCCGCATCAGCACGGCCGCCGGCGGCGAAATCGCCCGGCTGGACCTCGGCGCATCCCATCCCTACCTCGTCACCCACCCTGACCACGTCCAGCAGGTGCTGCGCAAGCAATCGGAGAACTTCGTCCGGGACGGGACGTTCTGGCGCCCTCTGCACAGCCTCTTCGGCGACAGCATCATGTCCGAGTACGCCGAGTGGGAGCTGAGCAAGCGCATCCTGCAGCCGGCGTTCTCGACCCGCACCATCCGGTCCCTCGGCGACCACATGGCGCTCGCCATCAACGAGGCCGTCCAGCAGCTGGACGCGCCGGCGCGCGAGGGCCGGCCCATCGAGGTGCTGCCGGAGATGGGGCGCATCGTCCACGAGACCGTGATCAAGGTGCTGTTCGGCGACAAGATCCGGCAGGCGGAGGCCGACCGGATGATCCCGGCGATGGAGCGGCTCGCCACCTCGATCGCGTTCCGCTTCCTGCTGCCGTTCGTCCCGAAGTCGATCCCGCTGCCCGGCGACCGCGCGTTCGCCGAGGGGCTCCAGATCATGGACGAGACCCTGCACGAGCTCGTCGACCGGTTCCGCTACGACCCGGGCGAGGGCTACGACATCTTCACCGTGCTGTGCCAGGCCCGGATGAGCGAGGGCAGCGGCCTCGGCGACGGCTGGGTCCGCGACAACCTGCTCGCCATGTGGGCCACCAGCACCGAGACCACGACCGTGGCGCTGACCTGGCTGTGGCCGCTGCTCGCCGAGCACCCCGAGGTGGTGGACCGGCTCCGCGCCGAGATCACCGGGGTGGTGGGGGACGAGGACGTCCGGCCCGAGCACCTGCGCCGGCTGCCGTACGTGCAGCAGGTCGTCCAGGAACTGCTGCGGCTGTACCCGGTCGGCTGGATCTTCCCGCGCATCGCGCTCGCCGACACCACCATCGGCGGCGTCCCGATCAAGACCGGGCAGACCGTGCTGACCAGCCCGTTCCTCACGCACCGCCTCGAATCGGTGTGGGACCGGCCGCTGGAGTTCGACCCCGGCCGGTTCACCGTCGAGGCGAACCGCACCCGGCACCGCTACGCCTACTACCCGTTCGGCGGCGGCCCGCACCAGTGCATCGGACGGCACGTCTTCAACATGGAGGCGGAGCTGATCCTCACCGCCATCCTGAGCCGGTACCGCCCGTCGCTGGTGCCGACCGACGGCCCGGTCGAGGCGCGGATCGGCGCGACCCTGCGGCCGAACCAGCCGCTGTACCTGAAGCTGGAGCCGGCGGGGCGGCCGCGATGACGGAGACCGCGTCCGGGGACCCCACCGAACCTCCCCATCCGGGCAGCCCGCGGAGCCGGGCCACGACCGCCCTCGAGGCGGGGACGATCTGCGCCGTCGCGGGCCAGGCGCAGCGGCAGATGCGCGGCTGGGCCGCCGAGCACCCCGCGCTGTACGACGCGAAGGCGTTCGATCCCGCGCTGTTCAGCACGCTCGCGCTCGCGGCGGCGTTCAGCGGCCCCGGGCTCGGCGCCGAGCGGCTGCGCATGGCCAACCGCGTCTGCCTGTGGTGCTTCGGCCTCGACTGGCTGATCGACTACGCCGCGTCGTCCCGCGCGGAGGTCGCGGGCCTCGTCCGGCGGTGCGCGAGCATCGCGGACGGCGCGTCCCCTGCGGAAGGTGACGTGGACGGCGCCTCGGACAGTGCCTCCCCCGAAGACGAGCTGGCGCGCTTTCTCGCCGACGTCCGCGACGAACTGGCCGGCGCACCGGCCTATCCGGAACTGCGCGACGTCTGGCGGGACGAGCTGCAGCGCATGCTCGACGCGATGGCCCTCGAATGGGAGTGGAAGACCGCGCGGGAGAAGGGTGAGCCCGGCCCGTCCTTCGAGGAGTACCTCGCGAACGCCGACAACCTGGGGTTCTCGTTCGTGTTCGCCTCGCACTGGATCGCGTCCGGGGGCGGCGGGAACGTTCCGGCGGTGCGCGAGGCCAGCCGGGCCGTCCAGCGGGTCGTCCGGCTGCTGAACGACCTCGGCACGTACGAGCGCGACGTCCAGTGGGGCGACCTGAACGGCCTGCTCCTCGACCGGACGCGCGCGCAGGTGCAGGAACGAATCGGGGAGCTGACCAGTGAGGCCCGCACGCTGCTCCACGACGTCGCGAAGGACGTCCCGGAGTTGGCGCGCTACATGGAACGGCAGATGGACTTCTGCGCGGGCTTCTACGGAGTGACCGACTTCTGGGGCACGTTGTGAGCGTCGACGACCGTCCTGTACCGATGACCGCCGTCCCGGCCCCGCGCGCCCCGGGGCACGCCGATGCCGACACGGTCGAAGCCGCGCGGGAGCTGATCGAGGGCCTCGTCGCCTACCCGTGGGGGCAGGTCTCACCGTCGGTGTACGAGACCGGCCGGCTCGTGACGCTCGCCCCATGGCTGAACGGCCACGACGAGCGCCTCTCCTATCTCGTGGAGTCGCAGCGGCCGGACGGCACCTGGGGAGCACCGGCCACCGGGTACGCACTCGTCCCGACGCTGAGCGCGGTCGAGGCCCTGCTCGCCGAACTGACCACCGAACCGACCCCCGAACCGACCGCCGGGCGCCGGACCGCTGTGGACGGCGACCGGCTGGCGCGGTCGGCCGCCGCCGGGCTGCGGGCGATCGACGCACGGATGTGCGGGCCCTCGGGCGCGTCCGTGGAACTGCCCGACCTGCCCGCGATCGAACTGATCGCCCCGTCCCTGACCCAGCGGATCAACGCGTCGCTGGCGCGGCTGCGCGACCGTCCCGTCCCCGGGCTCGACGCATGGGCCGGACGCGAACTCGGCCCCCCGGCGGGGCTGGACGGCGCGAAGCTCGCATTCGTCCGCGCGCTGCTCGGCTCCGGCGCGGACGTCCCGCAGAAACTCCTGCACGCCCTGGAGATCGCCGACGACGGACCGGCCGGCCCCGCCGGGCTCGAACCGGAACCGACCGGCACGATCGGCGCGTCCCCGGCGGCGACCGCGGCCTGGCTGCGCGGGCGGGCGGCGGACGACCCGAGCAGCCCCGCCCGCTGGTACCTGGAGACCGTGGTGGCGCAGCACGGCGGGCCCGTGCCGTGCGGCTTCCCGCTGACGGTGTTCGAACGCGGCTGGGTGCTGGCGTGGCTGGTCCGCGCGGGCATCCCGGTCACCGTCCCGCCCGAACTCGTCCTCAGCCTGACGGCGCCGCTCGGCCCGGCGGGCACCCCGGCGGCGGAGGGCCTGCCGGCCGACGCCGACACCACCGCCGGCGCCCTGTACGCGCTGGCGCTGCTCGGCGCGCACCACCGGCCCGACCCCCTCTACGCCTACGAGACCGACACCCACTTCTGCACGTGGCAGGGTGAAGAGGGCGCGTCGGTCACCACGAACGCGCACGTGCTGGAGGCGTTCGGGCAGTACCTCGACGCCTGCGAGCGCACCGGCGGAGCACCCGGCGCGGACACGGCCCGCTACGCCGCGGCCATCGCGAAGACCGCGGGCTGGCTGCGCGATCAGCAGCGGCCGGACGGCGGCTGGGACGACCGCTGGCACGCGTCCCCCCTCTACGCGACGACGTGCGCCGCGATCGCGCTGGCGCGCTTCGGCGGCGCCGACTCGGCCGGCGCGGTCGACGCGGCCCGGCGGTGGGTCCTCGGATCGCAGCGCCCGGACGGCTCCTGGGGCCGCTGGGACGGGACGCCGGAGGAGACGGCGTACGCGGTGCAACTCCTGCTGCTGACCGATCCGTCCCCCGGCGCGGCCGTGCGGGACGCCGTCGCGCGCGCCGTCCCGCACCTGCGCCGCTCGCTGAGCAGGGCCGACCGCGGCGCGGCCGACGAGCCGGCGCTCTGGCATGACAAGGACCTCTACCGGCCCGCCGCGATCGTCCGGGCGGGGACGCTGGCGGCGCTGCATCTGGCCCGCACGGCCGCGTCCGCGCCCGCCTCGAAGCCCGCGTCCGAACCCACGTCCGGGCCCGCGTCCGTGCCCGCCTCGGAGGCCGCGCCGTAGCCCACGTCCGGGCCCGCGTCCGTGCCCGCCTCGGAGGCCGCGCCGTAGCCCCTGGCCGCGCCCCCGTCCGCACCCCATGTTTCCCCGAGGTGAAATCGGCCACACTCCACCGACCCGACACGCGCACCAAATGCGACAAAGTGTTCGGCGTTGACGATTCACCTTGAGGCGTTATGGTCATGTTGCTAGTCTTCTAAGCCGTATGGAACGGCGGCCTACCGTCGCCCCTGCACCCTCCACACAGCGCGACCCGCCCGGCCCTTACTACCGGCCGATGCGGGTTGCGAGCCATTTCACATATTGTTGGGGCGATAGTAATGCGATTCCGCAACTCGCGCCTGAGAACCAAGATCACGGCCCTGTTGCTCTCCCTCGTGGCACTCTGGGTTTTCGCCGCGTGGGTGACGCTGCGCGAAGGTGTCAATCTGCTCGGCGTCAGCACGCTGGACAGCGCCCTCGCGCAACCGACCGACCCCCTGCTCGCCGACCTGCAGCGCGAGCGCCGGCTGTCGATGGTGCAGATGGCGCGGCCGAGCGCCACCGCCCGCGCGGCGCTGAACGCGCAGCGCCTGGAAACCGACAAGACCCGCGCGGAGGCCGTCGAACTCGCCCGCGGCGGCAACGTCGGGCGCTTCGGCGGCGACACCCTCGAACGGCGCGTCGACCAGATGCTCGACCGGCTGAAGTCGGTGAACGAGGCCCGCCGCGCGGTGGACGCCGGGTCGACCGACCGCGCCCGGATCGCGACCGGATATTCCGAGGTCGTCGACTCCATTTTCCGGGTCTACGATTCGCTGGCCACGCTGGACGACAAGGATTTCGCCCGCGACACCCGCACGCTCCTTGAGCTGAACCGCATGTGGGAACTGCTTTCCCAGGAAGACGCATTGATGGCGGGCTCCCTGGCGACCGGCCGCATCACCCAGCCCGAGCTCATCACGTTCACCCAGACGGCCGGCACCCGGCGGCACAACACCGCGCAGGCGCTCGTCACCATTCAGGACACCGACCGCACCCTGTACGCGGGCCTGACGAAGAACGCGAAGATCACCAAGATCCAGTCGCTCGAAGACGAGATCATGCAGAACCGCCGGACCTTCCCGGCGAAGCAGACCTCGCAGCAGAACGGCCAGAACGGCCAGAGCGGGCAGCAGAACGGCCAGCAGGGCTCGCAGCAGACCGCCCAGCAGAACCGCGGCGCCCTCCGGCCCCCGATCACCGCCCAGCAGTGGGACGCCGTCGCCGAGCCCGCGCTCGCCGAGATGCGCCACCAGATCCAGTCGTCCGGTGACCGGCTGGTGGACCGCGCCACCCCGATCGCCACCGGCGTCATCATCCGGCTGCTGCTGGCCGGCGGCCTCGGGCTGATCGCCGTCATCGCGTCCATCATCGTGTCGATCACCACCGCCCGCGCGCTCGTCCGGCAGCTCGAACGGCTGCGCAACGCCGCCTGGGAGCTGGCCGAGCAGCGGCTGCCCGGCGTCGTCGAGCGGCTCGGGCACGGCGAGAAGGTGGACGTCTCCGTCGAGGCGCCGCCGCTGCGGTTCGGCGCCGACGAGATCGGGCAGGTGGGACGCGCGTTCAACGCCGTCCAGGAGACCGCGATCCGCACCGCCGTCGAGCAGGCCGAGCTGCGCCGCGGCATCCGCGACGTCCTGCTCAGCCTGGCCCGCCGCACCCAGACGCTGGTGCACCGGCAGCTCACCATGCTGGACACGATGGAGCGCCGCCGCGACATCGACGTCAAGGAGCTGGAGGAGCTGTTCCGGCTCGACCACCTCGCGACCCGGATGCGGCGCAACGCCGAGAACCTGATCGTGCTGTCGGGCGCGCTGCCCGCCCGCGGCTGGCGCAACTCCGTCCCGATGGTGGACGTCATCCGCGCCGCGGTCGGCGAGGTCGAGGACTACACCCGCGTCACCGTGCTGCCGTTCGGCCCGGTGGAGCTGGCCGGACGCGCCGTCGGCGACGTCACCCACCTGCTGGCGGAGCTGATCGAGAACGCAGTGTCGTTCTCGCCGCCGGACACCGTCGTGCAGGTCGGCGGCCACCTCGTCGCGAGCGGCTTCGCCATCGACATCGAGGACCGCGGGCTCGGCATGACCGACGACAAGCTCAACGAGATCAACGCGCGGATCGCCGACCCGCCCGACTTCAACCTGCAGAGCTCGGTCCAGCTCGGCCTGTTCGTGGTCAGCAAGCTCGCCGAGCGCTACAACCTGCAGGTGTCGCTGAAGCGGTCCGCCTACGGCGGCACCACCGCGGTCATCGTCATCCCGCGCGAGCTGATCATCGAGCAGGGCCCGGCGCCCGTCCCGGCCGGCACCACCACCCAGAACGGGCTGGAGGTGCGCCGCCCGGCCGCCGTCGGCGCCGCGGCCGGCCCGCCGCCCGCCGGGCGCGCGGTGCCCGCCGGCGCCACGGCGACGCTGCCGCCCGCGAGCACCGGCCCGCAGCCGGCCGGGCCCGCGCTCGTCGCGGTCCCCGCGCCCGCCCCCGCGCCCTCCCCCGCACCGGTGCCCCCCGCGCGGGCGCCCGGCGCGGACGGCGCCCCTGAGGCAGACCCCGAGGCCCCGGGGACGGAACCGCCCGCACGGCACGCCGGCGTGCCCGCGGACGGTGAGCGTCCCGCCACCACCCAGCCGGAGGACCAGCCAGCCGTGCCCGACATCTCCACCACACCGTCCGGCCTGCCCGTCCGGGTGCCGCAGGCGAACCTCGCCGAGCCCCTGCGCGCCGATGAACCCGTCGCCGCCGAGGAACCGGAGGAGCAGGAGGACCCGGGCCGCTCCCCCGCGGAGATCAAGCGGATCATGGGCTCCTACCAGCGCGGCACCCGGCGCGGCCGGTCCGACGCCGCCCGGTCGGACCCCTCCCCCGCGGCGGAGGACGGCGCGGCCGAAGGCCCCGCGCAAGAAGGCGGCACGGATCCCGGCAACAACGCAGCGGAAGGCGAGAAAGATCAGTGACACAGAAGACCGGTTCCTCCTCCGATCTGGGCTGGTTGCTGGACGACCTGGTCCACCGGCTGCCGCACACCCGCAACGCGGTGGTGCTGTCGGCGGACGGACTGCTGATGGCGTCCTCGGAGGGCATGACGCAGGACGACGGTGAGCACCTCGCCGCCGTCGCCGCCGGCATCCAGAGCCTCGCCAAGGGCGCCGGGGTCCGGTTCGGCGGCGGGCCCGTCCGGCAGACGATCGTCGAGATGGCCTCGGCGTTCCTGCTGGTCACGGTCGCCGGGAAGGGCGCCTGCCTGGCCGTCCTCGCCGAGGAGGACGCCGACGTCGGCCTGATCGCCTACGAGATGGCGATGCTCGTCACCGCCATGGGCCACCACCTGACCTCGCCCGCGCGCACCGAATCCGCCGGGGAGGGACGGCCGGCATGATGCCCCCCGAGGATCCCCCGCCGCCCGAACCGTGGGCGGACGATCCCGCGCCGCGGCCCGCGCACGACCGCTACCTCGACGACCAGGCCGGTCCGATGGTGCGGCCGTACGTGATGACCAGCGGCCGCATCGAGCCGACCCGCGGCAAGTTCGACCTGATCACCCTGGTGGTCGCGGTCAGCGCCGAGCCGGAGGGCGCGATCGGCCTCGGTCCCGAGCACCTGGCCATCATCCGGCTCTGCCAGAGCGTCATGTCGGTCGCCGAGCTCACCGGTCACCTCGACCTGCCGGTCGCGACCGTGCGGGTGATGCTCGGCGACCTGCTCGACAAGGGGTTCGTCTCCATGCAGGAACCCGAACCGGAGGCGGACATGCACGACATCAGGCTCTACAAGGCGGTGATCGATGGTCTCCGGGCCCTCTAGGGGCGTGCGCGCCCGCCGGCTCCCCACCGCGGTCAAGATCGTGATCGCGGGCGGTTTCGGGGTCGGCAAGACCACGATGGTGGGCACGGTCTCCGAGACCAAGCCGCTGCGCACCGAGGAGATCCTCACCGACCAGGGTGTCGGCGTGGACGACGTCTCCGGCGTGGAGCGCAAGAACACCACCACGGTCGCGATGGACTTCGGCCGCATCACGATGCGGAACGAGTACGTCCTCTACCTGTTCGGCACCCCGGGCCAGGAGCGCTTCTGGTTCATGTGGGACGAGGTCTCGCTCGGCGCCCTCGGCGCCGTCGTCCTCGCCGACACCCGCCGGCTGTCCGACTGCTTCCCGTCGGTGGACTACTTCGAGCGCCGCGGCACCCCGTTCATCGTCGCCGTCAACTGCTTCGAGGGCGCCCAGCGCTACGACCTCGAAGAGATCACGATGGCCCTCAACCTGGGGCCCAAGGTCCCGGTCATGCTCTGCGACGCCCGCAGCATCGACTCGTGCAAGGAGGTCCTCATCGACCTCGTCCTGCACGCGATGAAGTACCGCGGCCTGGCCGAACCCGAAACCCAGAACGCCTAAAAGCAGAACGCCTGAAAGCAGAAGCGGGGGCCGGGGGGGGGGGGGTCGCGCGGCCCGGGGGGGGGGCGCGCCGCCGC
>NZ_JBEYTW010000066.1:0-48713 GCF_040643275.1 Spirillospora sp. NPDC047418 | reverse complement strand
CCCCGCCCCCGGCGGCGCTTCGTTGATCTGCGGCGTGTTGTTGTTATGGCGGGCCGGATAACAACAACACGCCGCAGATCAACAAAGAGGCGGGGGCGAGGTGGGGGGTTCGGGGTGGGGTGGGTCAGGCCCAGAGTTGGCCTTCTAGGCGGGCCTCGGCCTCTTCCAGCGTGCCGCCGTAGGCGCCCGTCGACAGGTACTTCCAGCCGCCGTCGGCGACGACGAACGCGATGTCGGCTCGCTCGCCGGCCTTCACCGCCTTCTTCGCCATGCCGATCGCCGCGTGCAGCGCGCCGCCGGTCGAGATGCCCGCGAAGATGCCCTCCTGCTCCAGCAGTTCGCGGGTGCGGCGCAGCGCGTCCCCGGAGGTGACGGAGAACCGGGTGGTCAGCACCGTGTCGTCGTACAGCTCCGGGATGAAGCCCTCGTCGATGTTGCGCAGCCCGTACACGAGGTCGCCGTACCGGGGCTCCGCCGCGACGATCTTCACGTCCGGCACCCGCTCGCGCAGGAACCGGCCGACGCCCATCAGCGTGCCCGTGGTGCCGAGCCCCGCGACGAAGTGCGTGACCGTCGGCAGGTCCTCCAGGATCTCGGGGCCGGTCGTCTCGTAGTGCGCGAGCGCGTTGGCCTCGTTGCCGTACTGGTAGAGCATCACCCAGTCGGGGTTCTCGGCCGCCAGCCCCTTCGCCACCCGGACGGCCTCGTTCGAGCCGCCCGCCGCCGGGGACGAGATGATCTCGGCGCCCCACATCTCCAGCAGCTGGCGGCGCTCGGCGGAGGTGTTCTCCGGCATCACGCACACCATCCGGTAGCCGCGCAGCTTGGCGACCATGGCGAGGGAGATGCCGGTGTTGCCGGACGTCGGCTCCAGGATCGTGCAGCCGGGCGTCAGCAGCCCCTCCTTCTCCGCCTTCTCGATCATGTAGAAGGCGGGACGGTCCTTCACCGAGCCGGTGGGGTTGCGGTCCTCCAGCTTGGCCCAGATCCGGACGTCCTCGCTCGGCGACAGCCGCGGCAGACCGACCAGCGGCGTGCGGCCGAGCGAGTCCAGTAGCGAGTCGAAGCGCATCGGTGCTCGTCCGGCCCGGCTCAGCCGCCGGCCACGGCCGGCAGGATGGTGACGCTGTCGCCGTCGGCGACCTGCGTCTCCAGCCCGCCGAGGAAGCGCACGTCCTCGTCGTTCAGGTAGACGTTGACGAACTTGCGCAGGCCCTTGTCGTCCACCAGCCGGTCGCGCAGGCCGGCGTGCCGGCCGTCCAGGTCGCTGAACAGCTCGTCCAGCGTGGCGCCCTTGCCCTCGACGGACTTCGCGCCGTCGGTCAGGTTGCGCAGGATCGTCGGGATCCGGACCTCGATCGCCATCGCGGTGATCTCCTTCTACGTCGTACGGGGCTCCCCGCCCTCTCGCGGTGCAACCGGGCGGGCGGCGGGATGATTCCAGGCGGTGATTCGGCTCGGGCGGTGATCAGCGCGTCAGCGACAGTCGTAGACGACCTCGGCGCGCGAGTGCCCGAACAGGAAGCTCTGCACGGGTGGCACGGCGGCGGATCCGGCACGCCACCGCGCGCCGCCCGTCTCATGCCCGCTCGTCCACATGTCGACCAGTTTACCGGCCGCGACCATCCGGATCCGCTCCGCCTTACCCCTCGTTCCTACGACTTGTGTGCGTCCACGACCGCGACCTCTTCTTCGGTCACCTCGCCGTCCACGATCCGGAACGACCGGAACTCGGTCTCGTCGTCCTCGCGGGTCGACACGAGCACGTAGTGGGCGTTCGGCTCGGACGCGTAGGAGACGTCCGTGCGGGACGGGTACGCCTCCGTTGCGGTGTGCGAGTGGTAGATCACCACCGGCTCCTCGTCGCGGTCGTCCATCTCCCGCCACACCCTCAGCTGCTCCCGGGAGTCGAACCGGTAGAAGGTCGGGGACCGCTCGGCGTTCTCCATCGCGACATACCTGACGGGACGGTCCGATCCGATCGGGCCGGCGATGATGCCGCACGCCTCGTCCGGGTGGTCGGCACGCGCGTGCGCGATGATCTGGTCCACGAGGGCGCGCTCGATCGTCAGCATGGCCCCGAGCCTAAGGCAACGGCTACCAGAGGGCCTGGACGAGACCCTCCTGAAGCTCCGTCAGCCAGTCGTAGACGGCGAACAGGGACGCGCGCGGGTCGCTCGGGTCCATCCCGCGGACCTCCTCGTACCAGTCCTCGGTGATGTCGAGCCGGGTGCCGAGCGCCAGCCGGACGTCGTTCAGCGCCCGCAGCCAGCCCTGCGCCTGCTTCTCGTCCAGGGCGATCCCGTCGGCGCCGGGGTCGTCGCCCGCGTCGCCGAGGGCGCTCAGCACCATCCCGGCGGCCTCGCGCTTGCCGTCCCGCAGCCCCATCTCGGTGTAGCGGCGGAACTCCCCGGCGGCCTCGCCGTCGTCGCGGTAGGCGTCCGGGAACAGCCGGGCGAGGACGGGGTCGTCGGGCTTCGTCGCGTTCTCGGCGATGCCCATCGCGGCCAGTTCGTCGTCCCCGGCGGGCGCCTCGCCGATCAGCGCGAGCATCTGCTCCATCAGGGCGCGCAGCAGCGCGGACTCCTCCGACCCCAGCCGCACCCGGACGCCCTCGCGGGTCTTCTCCACATCGGTCATCGGCTCAGTCGTCCCTCTTCACCGTCGCCCACAGGCCGTAGGAGTGCAGGATCTCGACGTCGCGCTCCATCTCCTCGCGGGTGCCGTTCGCGACGACCGCGCGGCCCTTGTGATGGACGTCGAGCATCAGCTTCTCGGCCTTGGTCTTCGGATACCCGAACACGGCCTGGAACACGTAGGTGACGTACGACATCAGGTTGATCGGGTCGTTCCAGACGATCGCCAGCCAGGGCCGGTCGGCGCTGACGTCCTCCTCGGCGTCCGGCCGTTCGAGCTCCACCGGCGCGGGCGCCGTGCTCATGGCGCTCATTGCCCGGATCGCCCCCCTCTCTGCTGCGCTTTCGGTCCGCCCGCCGCACCCGATGCTATGCGCCGCTCCCCCGCCGGGTGCGCGGGCCCGCACCTCCATGGTGCCCACAGTCGGGCTTAAGGTGCCACTTGTGGACCTTGCTGACGGCACCGCTCTCCTCACCGACCAGTACGAGCTGACCATGCTCCAGGCCGCGCTCCGCAGCGGGACCGCCGACCGCCGCGCCGTCTTCGAGGTGTTCGCGCGCAGCCTGCCCGCCGGGCGGCGCTACGGGGTCGTCGCGGGCGTCGGGCGGCTGCTGGACGCGATCGAGGCGTTCCGGTTCGAGGCCGCCGAACTGGAGTTCCTCACCGACAACGGGATCGTGGACGAGCCGACCGCGCGATGGCTGGAGAAGTACCGCTTCACCGGCGACGTGTGGGGCTATGCCGAGGGCGACTGCTACTTCCCGGAATCGCCGATCCTGGTGGTCGAGGGGACGTTCGGGGAGGCCGTCCTGCTCGAGACGCTGGCATTGTCGATCCTGAACCACGACTGCGCGATCGCGTCCGCCGCGTCCCGGATGGTGCAGGCCGCGCAGGGCCGCCCGATCATCGAGATGGGGTCGCGGCGCACCCACGAGCGCGCCGCCGTCGCCGCCGCCCGCGCGTCCTACATCACCGGGTTCACCACCACGTCCAACCTGGAGGCGGGCCGGCTGTACGGGGTGCCGACCGCCGGGACGAGCGCGCACTCCTTCACCCTCCTGCACGACAGCGAGCGGCACGCGTTCGAGGCGCAGCTCGACTCGCTCGGGGACGGCACGACCCTCCTCGTCGACACCTACGACGTCGAGCGGGCCGTCCGCACCGCCGTGGAGCTCGCCGGGCCGTCGCTCGGCGCCGTCCGGATCGACAGCGGCGACCTCGGCGTGATGGCCCGCCGCGTCCGCGAGCAGCTCGACTCGCTCGGCGCGCACGGCACGCGCATCGTGGTGACCGGCGACCTGGACGAGTACGGCATCGCCGCGCTGGCCGCCGCCCCGGTCGACGGCTACGGCGTCGGGACGTCCCTCGTCACCGGTTCGGGCGCGCCGACCGCGTCCCTCGTCTACAAGCTCGTCGCCCGCTCCGACGGCCCGGACGACGGCGCGCCCATGCGCCCGGTCGCGAAGCGCTCCACGGGCAAGCCGAGCCGGGGCGGACGCAAGACGGCCCTGCGCCGCGTCGACGGCCACGGCGTCGCCTACGCCGAGACGATCTCCACCGGGCCGTCGGCTCCCGGGCCGCGCGACCGCGTCCTGCAGGTGCCGCTGGTCCGCGACGGCGAGGTCGTCGGGCGCGAGCCGCTCCAGGCGGCCAGGGACCGGCACGCGCGCTCGGTCGCGGAGCTGCCGCCGACGGCGGTCCAGCTGTCCAAGGGCGAGCCCGCCGTCCCCACCGAATTCGTCAACGGCGGCCCCCGCCCATAACGCCGTATCCACGCGGGCCTGGGGTACGGTCGATTCCGGGGCAACCGGTAACAGGGAGCGGTCGTGGGCAAGAAGGCTCTGATCATCGTGGACGTGCAGAACGACTTCTGCGAGGGGGGCTCGCTGGCCGTCGGCGGCGGCGCCGGCGTGGCCGCCGGCATCTCCGAGCACGTGGCCGGGCACGCCGCCGACTACGCGCACATCGTCGCGACGCGCGACTTCCATCTCGATCCCGGCGCCCATTTCTCCGCCGAGCCCGACTTCGCCGACTCCTGGCCGCCGCACTGCGTGATCGGCACCCCCGGCGCCGACTTCCACCCGAACCTGGCGCTCGCCCCCATCGAGGCCGTGTTCAGCAAGGGCCGCGAGACCGCCGCCTACAGCGGCTTCGAGGGCTTCTCCGACGACGAGACGCCGCTGGCGGACTGGCTGGGCGCCCGCGGCGTCGACACCGTCGACATCGTCGGCATCGCCACCGACCACTGCGTCCGGGCGACCGCGGTCGACGCCGCCCGCGGCGGGCTGCGCACCACCGTCCTGCTCGGCCTCACCGCCGGCGTCGGCAAGACCACTGTCGACCGCGCCCTGGAGGAGCTGCGGGCCGAGGGCGTCACGCTGTCCGGCGCACCGGTGGTGAACGCCTGACCATGCCGACCACACCCCCCAAGGTCATCCTGGTCGCCGGCGTGTCCGGCAGCGGCAAGACCACCATCGGCACCCTGCTCGCCGAACGCCTCGGCTGGGACTACGCCGAGGCCGACGACTTCCACTCCGAGGCCAACATCGCGAAGATGCGCGCGGGCCACCCTCTCAACGACGACGACCGGCTCCCCTGGCTCCGCTCCATCGCCGTCTGGATCACCGAGCGCCTCGCCGCCGACCGTCCCGGCGTCGTGACCTGCTCGGCCCTGAAGCGCAAGTACCGCGACATCCTGGCCGGCGGCCGGGCCGGGGTCGCCATGGTCCTCCTGGACGGCGACCGCGACCTCATCGCGGCCCGGATGAAGGCCCGCAAGGGCCACTTCTTCAAGGCGGCGCTCCTGGACACCCAGTTCGCCGACCTGGAGCTCCCGTTCCCCGACGAGGACGTCCTCCTGGCACCCATCACGGGCACCCCGGAGGAGACGGTCACCCACATCATCAAGGCCCTGAACCTGACTCCGACCCTCACCTGATCCGGGGCCCGGACGAAGGAACCGGGTGGCGCGGCGGGCCATCGAAGCCGTCATGAGCCCGACACGAGATCACGCGACGGAGATCGCCACCGGCAGGCCCCGGGGCCAGATCATCGAGTTCGGCGGGCTGGCGGTACTGGACGCCCTGCCCTCGCGCAGCAGCTGGGACCTGCGGGAGAACGCGGCGGCCGCGCTGGAGCGCCTCGGCGTCCCCGTCCCGCCCGGCCTGCTCCCCGACGAGCGCCGCGACGCGGAGCGGCTGGGCGCGGCGCTCGCCGACCCCGGTTCGGTGGCGTGGTGGCTGCCGCTCGTGTCCTGCACGGACGACGAGTTCCGCTACGCGCACACAGGCTGGGGCCGACGGGCCACCCGTGTACACGAACTTCTTCACCGACACCGGGCTGACGCCATTCGAGCACACCAAGGCCGGGGGTTCCAACTCGCAATGGCGCACGAAGCTCCACCGCTTCTACTCCGACGAGGACGGCCTCCACCTCAATCGCGACGGCAAGGTCGACATCGGCAAAGCCCCCCAGCCTCGGGCCTCGGGCCCGTCAGCACTCCGCAACCGCGCGGCGAGATCCGGCAGAGTCAGACCGGGAAAGGCCACGGCGCCGGGTAAGTGCAGGTTTCGATCGACATCGGGCGAATCCCAGCACAGGCGGACCGAGAAGACCAACTCGGGCCCCGGAGAGGCAGGCCAGACGGTGCGCACCGGCACGTCCGGCCTGAAAGCGGTGCCGGACGCGGCGGCGGCGGAGGTCAGCGGCCAGGTGTCATGCAGCAGGAACGCGAGCCGGTCGGGCAATGCGGCGGCGGCCCCGTCGTCGATGAAGTAATAGGCGAGGTCCACCTCGTCGTCATCGGTACGTACTCTCAAAGCGCGCTCACCGAGCCGGATGTAGTCGTCATCACCCTCCACCCAGAGGTGCTCGTGCAGCAACTCGCGCAGCTCATCAATGGTCTCCGGGCGGGGCAGGTTCCATTTCCGGGCCTCGTCGAAGACCGAGTCGAGGCCGTAGACCTCGCCCTCCAGCTCGCTTTCGATCCACGCCGCCGGGTCGTCGCGGTTCCAGGCTCGCTGGAACCAGTTGAGCACAGTGGCGGCGGGCAGCGTGACCACGCGCTTACTGTACTAAACGGCGATTCCTCTCGCCATCGGGACACGAAATACACGCGCTTAACTATAGGCGGGCGGTTAGCACGCGTTGTTCATGATGAGTTTGAATTCGGCTGCGCGGCCGCCTTCGCGGACGATTTCCGGGACGGGGACGATGATGATCGCCGACGGTATCGCGCCAGGTTTTCCGGAGTTCGCGGGTGATTGCGGCTAGGTGTACCTGGTGCGGCTCGATGTTCCAGGCTTCGCGGATGCGGCGCATGTCCATGGTGAGGACCTCGGCGCTGACGGCGACGACGGCCGGTGCGATGTGCAGCCGTCCGGCGAACTGCTCTTCGGCCAGGAGGGCTGCGGTGCTCGGGAAGGTGGAGACCGCGCCGGGCGGTGGCCGTTGAGGGCGCGGTCAACGCGCACGCATGGCCGGCGTGATCCCCATGCCGGCCGTCATGTGCAGGTGGGAGGCGGTCCAGACGGTGAACTCCGCCTCGGCGCAGGCGATGGCGCCGGGTCGGTCGGTGGTCTCGAGCGTGGCGAACGTGCGGTGCTCCTCGGCGAGTTGGGAGGAGAACGGCATCGTCACGATGCTCCTGGCCGACCTCCCGGACGCCCGCTCGCGGGAAGAGTGATGGATCCGCCCAGGCGGCGGACGGCTCGTACTGCTTCGGCCCGCACCCGGGGACGGGAGTGCTCCAGGAAGGGCAGGAGTACGTCTACGTCCTGCCGTGTGCCGCATACACCGAGCCCGGCGACCAGCGCGCGGACCCGGCTCGGTGGCCGCTCCGAGGTCAGGGCGTCGCGGTAGATCGCGGCAGGAGCACGTCCGGCGCGGCGGACCGCCCACTGCGCGGTGGCGCGCATCATCGCCGACCGCTCCGCCAGATGAGCCGCACCCGCCTCGGGACGGCCGAGATCCACCAGCGCGGTGAGCGCCTCGATCCGGATCTTCGCGTCTCCCCGTCGCAGCAACCGTTCCAGCACGTCGTCCGGTGCCGTCGCGAGCGCCTCGGTGACGGCGTTCAGGGCATGTCCGCCCCGCGCCCACGATCCGATCGCCACCGCCACACTCGCCGCCGCCGGCAACGCCACCGGACTCGCCATCCGCAATGCGTCAGCCAGTGACCGGCGTGCGCGGTCACGCACCTGCGGAACCCACTCGGCGGTTCGCAGCACCAAAACAGGCAACGACCCTTCGTCGGCGCCCATCACCGGATCCACGACCGCCGACTCCCGCCGATGGCCGTCCCCGGAACAGGCCGCCACCAGCCAGGAAAGCCACTCGCCCTCCAGCGACTGCTCTGCGTACAGGCGCAGCGCCTGGTCGAGCCCCACCCAGGTCTTCGCACCGGCGACGGCCAGCATTGCCATGACCTCGTCCGGACGTTCCCGACCGGTGGCCGCTTCGACGACCCGCAACGCCAATGGCCCATAGCCGTGAGCATGGAATTCGCGGACACTGTGGATTCTGCTGGGGCTGTTCACGGCAGCGGACGTTCCTCGTCCGGCTCCGGGCCCTGTCGGACGAGCGGGGCGCGCGGCGCGACGAGAACCTCCTCGGCGCGGTCACCATCGTCGGCCGCGGGATCATCCTCTCCGTCACGTCCTCGTCCATCTGGCGCTCTTGACGTCCTCCCCCGCCTGAAGGCGGGGGATTTCAACCTGCCCCCCTATATGAAGAGGAGAGCGGATTGGGGTTCGCGGTTCACCGGCCCGCCCGACGGCGTGCCTCCCCGCGCTGCCACCGTGCGTCCCACGGCGGTGTCTTTGATGTTGCGTGCGGCGTTGACGTCGGCGTTGACCCGGTGCCCGCAGGCCGTGCACCGGAACACCGCTTGGCTCTCGCGGTTGTCCCGGGCGCGGTGCCCGCACGCATTACAGGTCTGCGAGGTGTACGCCGGGTCGACCCGGACCACCCGTCCGGATGCCTTGTGCTCCAGGCGGATGACGAGCAGGCCCCACCCGTTGGCCAGGATGCCCCGGTTGAGCCCGGCTTTGGCGCGCACACCCGTGCCAGGTGCGTCCAGGGTGCCGCGCGCCGACCGGGTCATTCCGGCGATGTTGAGATCCTCGACGGCGATGACGTCGAAGCGGTGCGCCAGGTCCGTCGAGGTCTTCTCCACCCAGTCCTTGCGCCGGTCGGCCTGGCGCGCCTTGAGCCGCGCGATGGCGGCCTTGACGCGGGCACGCCGGTTCGACCCCCGCTTCGCCCGAGCCAGACGGCGCAGCAACCGGTCCAACCGCTCGGCCTCCCCCCGCGTCAAGCCCGGCACGCTGGTGGTCTGGCCGGTGGACAGCGCGGCACTGACGGCCACGCCCCGGTCGACACCGACCGCCGCACCGTTGCCGGGCGCGGGAACCGGGTCGGGTATGGCGGCGAATGCGACGTGCCAGCGTCCGGCGCGGTCGCGCGTCACCCGGAACGACTTCACCCCCGGCGGGACCGGACGGGACCAGCGAAACCGCACCCACCCCACCTTCGGCACCCACACCTCACCTATGCGGCGCGACAACCGCCGCACATCCCACGCCCGGCCACGGGCACCGACAACCCGGAACCCCTCATGCACACCGGCTTTGCGCCAGGTGGGGCGGCGGTGCGTGCCCGCGAAGAAGTTCGCCATCGCCTGCGCGAAGTCCTTGAGCGCCTGCTGCTGCACCGTCTGCGAACCGGCGCGCAGCCATGCGAACGCGGCGCGGGCCTCCGTGAGCTGTCGGGCCTGCGCGACATACCCCGGAGCCGGACCGCGCCGCGGCGTCCACCAGGCCTGCTGCTCCACCGCCAGATTCCACACGAACCGGGCATGCGAGCAATGCCCCAGCAACCCCGCCTCCTGAGCAGGGGTCGGACACAGCCGATACCGGGACACGCCCCGCAACATACCGACCGCCACCGACAAAACCCGGAGAGTCATCATGCCCTGGCACTCCGCGCTCCCTCCCCGCCCTCAAGGACGGGGTCTCTACGCTGCAGGACTCCGATGAACGCCCACTGGCCCGCGCCGGGGTACGCGGCCGTGATGATCGCACTCGCCGCGTGCCTGCTCAGCCAGGCGGTCGTCATGGCGCGCTGCGGTCCGGCGGGCACGTCCGCCGGGCGGTCACCGATCCGGGCGCTCATCACCACCCCGGCGCGCGTCCTCCAGCGGAACGCCGACCGCTAGGGTCGCGTCGCCGTCGCCTCGATGAGGCGGGTGCCGAGCGCGCGGATGTGCTCGCGGAGTTCAAGCGGCTCCTCCACGTGGAACGGGACGCCGAGTTGCGCGACCCACATGGCGAGTTCGTCCAGTGAGTTGGATCCCGTGGTGAGGACGCACGCGCCGTCGCCCGCCGGCTCGACGACCGCCATGGTCGGTGGCATCCGGGCGGCGATGGCGTCCGCCGGGGCCTGCACCGTGAACCGGCCGCGGTAGCGGTACGGGGCCGCGGAGATCCCCTCGGAGATGTAGCGGACGAGGTCGCCGCCGGGCGGTTCGCGGGGCGCGAAGCGCGGCCCGTTGGGGGTGCGCAGGCGCAGCCGGTCGACGCGGAACGTGCGCCAGTCGTCCCGTCCGGGATCCCAGGCCACGAGGTACCAGCGGCGGCCCGAGTTCACCAGCCGGTACGGCTCGGCGGTGCGGCGCTGCGCGGTGCCGTCGTGGGACCGGTAGTCGAACCGCAGGCTCTCCCGGTCGCGGACGGCCGCGGCGATCGCGGTGAGCACGGCCGGGTCCACGCCCGCGGCGGCGCCCGTCAGCGGGACGGTGATCGACCGCAGGGCGCCGACCCGACTGCGGAGCCGGGACGGGAGGACCCGTTCGAGCTTGGCGAGGGCGCGGACGGAGGTCTCCTGGATACCCGCCACGTCGGAGACCGCGGCGGTGCCCAGCCCGATGGCGACCGCGACCGCTTCGTCGTCGTCGAGCAGCAGCGGCGGGAGCCCGTTCCCGGCGCCGAGCCGGTAACCGGGTGCGCCCGCCGTGGCGTGCACGGCGTATCCGAGTTCGCGCAGCCGATCGACGTCGCGGCGGATCGTGCGGGGCGAGACGCCGAGCCGTTCGGCCAGCTCGGCGCCGGGCCAGTCCCTGGGGGTCTGCAGCAGCGACAGCAGCCGCAGCAATCGTGCCGAGGTTTCCAGCATGGCGGTCATCCTAGGACAGAAGTCGTCCTAACCCGGATCTAGCGTGGAGACATGAGCAACGACGACACGCGAATCCACCGCTTCGAGATCGACGTCCCGCAGGCGCAGCTGGACGACCTGCGCAGCCGGCTGGCGGCGACCCGGTGGCCGGACGAGCTGCCCGGTGCGGGCTGGTCCTACGGGGTGCCCGTCGGGTATGCGAAGAAGCTCGCCGAGCACTGGCGGACCGGGTTCGACTGGCGGGCCGCCGAGGCGCGGTTGAACGCCTTTCCGCAGTACACGACGGTGATCGACGGGCAGAACGTCCACTTCCTGCATGTCCGCTCTCCCGAGCCGGGCGCGCTGCCCCTGATCGTCACGCACGGCTGGCCCGGTTCGGTCGCCGAGTTCCTGAAGATCATCGGACCGCTGACCGACCCGGTGGCGCACGGCGGTGACGCCGCCGACGCGTTCCACGTCGTCGTCCCGTCCATCCCCGGGTTCGGCTTCTCCGGGCCCACCACCGAGACCGGCTGGGACCTGGAGCGGGTCGCGCGGTGCTGGGCGACCCTGATGGACCGCCTCGGCTACGAGCGCTACGGCGCCCAGGGCGGCGACAGCGGATCGGTCATCTCGCCGATGCTCGGCCGCGCCGCGCCCGGCAACGTCGCCGGCGTGCACGTGAACGGCGCGCTGGGGTTCCCGACGGGCGACCCGGCCGAGTTCGAGGGGCTGACCCCCGCCGAACTCGCCCGGCTCGGCCAGTACGAGGACCAGGACAGGGCCGGCTACGCGATCATCCAGGCGACTCGTCCGCAGACGCTCGCGTTCGGGCTGCACGACTCCCCCGCGGCACAACTGGCGTGGATCGCGGAGAAGTTCAAGGAATGGACGGACCCGGCCCGCGAACTCCCCGAGGACGCGGTGGACCTCGACCAACTGCTCACCAACATCAGCATCTACTGGTTCACCCAGACCGCCGCCTCGGCCGCGCGCCTCTACAAAGAGGGCCAGAAGGGCTGGGGAGCGGTGACCGAATACTCGGCCGTGCCGCACGGTGTCGCCGTCTTCCCCGGTGACGGCGGTGTCCGGCGCATCGCGGAACGCGAACACAACGTCGTGCACTGGTCAGAGCACGACCGCGGCGGCCATTTCGCGGCCATGGAAGCCCCCGACCTGCTCGTCAACGACATCCAGACCTTCTTCCGCCCCCTTCGCTGACCCCGGGCATCGACTTGCGCCGCCGCGAAACTCCTTACTTGTCGTGGCGGCGGCGCACGATCTCGGTGATCCAGGTGGGCGCGAACGGAGAAGTGCAGCCGGGTGGGGTCGGGTAGTCCTTGAGCACTTCCAGACGTTCACCGATGCCGATGGCACGGGCGCGGTACTCGGCGTGGTCGATCCCGATCTGAGCCAGGCAGTGGTTCATCGCCCACTGCAGGCGCTCCGGGGCGTCCTTCATCTCAGCCTCGATGGCGTCGAGCAGGCCGGCGAGGTCGAGAACATCAGGTTTCTTCGTCACGCGTTCGGTGGTGAGCGCCCAACCGGCGCTCGCCACCACTGCGTCCGGATCGGCGAACCAGGCCAAGCGCAACTCCTCCGAGTGCGGGCTCTTCTTCACCACGTAGTTGACGAGCCAGTCGTGCACCTTGGGCGTGCGGGCCTCACGCAGCATGGCGTCCAACTCGTCCCGCCCGAACGCCTTCGGACGGCAGATGAGAATCGCCAGCAGCCTCGCCGCGCTATCGCCCGCCTCCCAGAGACGACACGCGAGTTCCTGCTGCGTCTTCAACCGCTTGGCGAGCGCCCGCAGCTTGCTCAGATTCACGCCGTGATCGTCACCGTGCTTCTCGTTCACGGCGCGCATCTTCGGGTCCTCAAGGCCGGCCAACTCGGCCATAACCTCGTCCAACACCACAGCAACCATCCCAGTCACCTACCCCTCCTCACCCGACGACGGCCTGCCGAGCGTGCTCAAGCCGCGATCAGCTTCACCAAGACTTCGCGTCTACTCGAGGGCGCCTCGCGCAGGACCTTTCTCGCGCGCAGCAGGGCATCCACATCCGCCGCAGCGGCGGCCACCTCCGCAGCAACCGAGTCGATCTTCCCGAGCCCGGCATCGGCCAGCCGGCGGGAAACGTGCGCCCAGGAGTACAGCTTGACCCGACTACCGCGATGAATCATCGGGAACGGAAAGTTTCCAGGCCCGCGCTCACCGGTCGCCGTGCTCGTCACCGGACAGCTGACCATCACCGCGACGCGAGTACAGCCGCTCCGCGGCCTCCTCAAGGTCGCCGACCGGCCCGACGTCCAACTCGAACCAGTAGATGCTCATCAGCCCTCCTCCTCTTCCTGTCGTGCGGTCACCTTGGCATCATGCTGCCGCATCCGCCTCCGGATCTTCTGTGCCTCATGTTCGTCGACGTCGGGGGTTCCGTTGATGGAGAACGGAGGAGCACGGCGAGCAGCGCGGCGCGGGCGACCTCGGCCGTCCGCACCGCCGCTGCACCGCTGCATTCCACCCCGGTAACCGCTGCTGCTCGCCAAAAAGGCGGCGAACATCGCAGCGGGCGGCCCGTGGTGGGCCGCCCGCCGTTGGTGAGCCTGATGGGGTGAGGGCGTCAGAGGGCTGGGACGAGTTCGTCTCGGAGCCATCCGCGCAGCTGCGTGGGCGTCGTGGTGATGTTGGAGCGGTCCTGCTCGGGGACGAACCCGTCCCGCAGCCCTGTCGACATGCCGAGCAGGGCATCCGCCGTCGCCGGCGGCATCCCGAGTTGGAGGTACTGCTCGCGCATGCGCTCGTCGGGGATCTGCTCGACGCGCACTTCGTGCCCGAGTTCTTCGGTGAGGATCGAGGCGACCTGCGCCCACGACAGGTCCTCGGGGCCGTGAACGGCCTGGACACGGCGTCCGGTCCACTCGAGGCTGAGCAGCGTGAGTGCGGCCACCTCGGCGATGTCTCGCGGGGCGACCCAGCTCATCGAGCTGTCGATCGGCTGCACGGTCCGCAGATGGCCGGCTTTCACCGACTCGATGTCATAGAGCAGGTTGGTGAAGAAGTAGCCGCACCGCAGGTGCGTGACGTCCACGTCGAGGCGGTCGAGCGCGACCTCGGTGGCGGCAAGACCGTCGATCTCACCGGCGCCGTGACGCTTCTCGGCGCCGACGCTGCTCTGAAAGACCACCCGCCCGATGCGGTTTCTCTCGACTGCCGCGGTAATGGCCTCTGTCGCGCGGGCGTAGTCCGCGAGCGGATCCGCCGACTCGGTGGGCGGGTCCACCCAGTAGACGGCATCGACGCCGGCGGTCGCAGCGACCACCTGGTCCGGCTCGCGCGAGTCGGCCTCGACGATGTCGACATGCGCGGCCAGGCCAGGGGGGATGTTCTGCGGGTGACGGGCTAGCAGCAGTGGCCTGGCGCCGGCCCGGATGAGCATCGACGTCAGGTGGTGCCCTACATGGCCTTGGGGTGTCGTGACAGCGATTCGCACGGGGTTCCCTCCTCGGGTCTGTCCTGCCACGCTAGGAGGGGATGCGGCCCGATCCTGGCCGCATCTTGGTCGATCATGGATTGATGGAGTCACCGTCGACACGCTCGCTGCAGTTGCTGGCTCTACTCCAGTCTGGCCGGGAGTGGACCGTTCGCGAACTGGCCATCCAACTGCGGGTCAGCGAACGGACCGCGCGCCGTGACGCGATGCGCCTTCGTGACCTGGGGTACGACGTGCGCTCTCGTCCCGGACCCGGCGGCGCCTATCAGTTGCGGCCGAGCATGAAGATCCCACCGCTGCTACTCAGCCCGGACGAGGTCTCGACCATCATCACGAGCCTGCTGGTCCTTGAGTCGTGGGCGCCCGACGACACGTCCGTCGCTGCTGCCCGAGCCAAGCTTGAACAGGTGCTCCCACCCAGCCTGCGCCAACGAGCGGCAGCGACCGCACTCTCCACACAGATCCTGATCAAGACGCCGGCACCCGTGGACTGGGAACTCATCGGCACGCTTGCTGACGCTGTCGCAACCGGCGCTCGTCTCCGTTTCGTCTACACGGACCAAGACTGCCGCGAATCACGCCGAACGGTCGAGCCCTATCGGCACATCCTTCGCCAGCAGCACTGGTACCTCATCGGCTACGACCTCGATCGCGATGGCTGGCGCCTGTTCCGACTCGACCGGGTCCAGACGCCTATAGCGATCTCCGGGCCGCACCAGCTTCACGAGTTCCCGTTCAAGTCAATCGAGCACTGGCTCACAAGCAACTTCGGCTCGTCGAGCCCGTCACCTCCGATCAACGTCTCCGATCAGTACAGCTAGGCGTTCTTGAGGGCCTGGGTCAGGTCGCGGAGGGATCGGAGGGTGAGGAGGAGCTTCGGGCCCTGGGGGTCCTTGCTGTCACGGATCGCGACGGTGCCGGCGACGCGGGCGAGTTCGACGCAGTCGCCGCCGTTGTTGGAGCTACGGGACGCCTTGCGCCACTTGGCGGTGCTCAGGTCCATTACTACGACCACCTTCAGGGAGCCATGTGGGGGGCCGGGGGGAGGGACGCCCTCGTCGTGGGGGGGGAGGGCGTCCCCTTGTGCTGCTAGGCGTTCTTGAGGGCGCGGGTCAGGTCGCGGAGGGATCGGGGGGTGAGGAGCAGCTTGGGGCCCTCGGGGTCCTTGCTGTCACGGATCGCGACTGTGTCGGCGATGCGGGCGAGTTCAACGCAGTCGCCGCCGTTGCCGGAGCTCCGGCTGGACTTGCGCCACTTGGCGGTGCTCAGGTCCACTTCTCCTTTGCCACCTTTGCTATCAGGTCGAGGGACTGGTCCACCGGGTAAGCGGCGGACTGAATGGACGCGAACAGCTTGGTGAGCCGATTGATTTCTAGGCGATCGGTGGTGGTGTCGCCGCTGATCGCGTTGTCTTTGTACCCTACCTCGCTTCCATCCGGAAGGGTTCCGATGGCGAAGGCGCCTCTGGTCCCTTCGTGCAGACGCAGCGGGGCGATCTGGATGCGGACGAGGCGTGACGAGACCGCCAGTAGGTGCTGAAGCTGCTCCCGCATCACCTCGGGGTCCCCGGTGCCGCGGTGGAGCACACTCTCGTCCATCACGTACATCAGGTGCGGTGGGGACTCGTCGGCCAGTATGTCCTGCCGGGTCAGACGGACCTCGAGGGCGGCCTCGTCGTCATCGAGCACGTGGGCGGCGTAGGCGGGGGTCTGGAGGAGTCCGGGGACGACCAGAGGTTGATAGCTCCGGATCGCGTCGAACTTCGGTTCCTGCATGGCCCAGTCGACGAACCAGACCGGGACGGCGTTGGTGCCCTTGAAGAGGCCGTCCCACAGGTGGGTCAGGGCCTCGCGGGTGTCGAGAACCCGGTCGCCGTGGACGGCCAGGAGCCGGTCGGGGCGGGACTCGCCGCGCTCCACGGTTCCGATGGTGCTCTTCGAGTACGGGGCGCTGTCTTGGATCCGCTCGCAGAAGGCCGCGATGCTCAGTCCGGCGGCCTCGCGGTAACGCCGGAGCTCGGAGCCGAAGAGCGCGTTCGGTGACTCCCAGGGGCGTAGATCGTTCGGGCGTTGCCCCATTCCCTCTCCTTCCAACTTGCACGGCCGGGGATGACCGGCCATGTGCGGCTGCTGTCCTGGGGATGCACGGAGCTTGAACACTCATCGCGCTTTTGCCACTCCATAGCGTGACACAGAAGCAATGATTTAGCCACCGGATTTCGCAATAGAATGCCGTTCTGACGGCCGTTTACAGTGATCGGTTCGAGACTGGCTGCGGAGGCGAGTGCAATCGCGCTAAATTCCCCCGCGCGCGCCAGAGACCGCTCGGGAGTGCATTTCGAACGTCTTTCCTCAGCACGCCCTAGAGCCGACTACATCACACGTACGGTCGTCATCGAATTGGTGACGACCCTCTACAAGCATGCTCATCCCTGTACGTCGTCTACTGAAAGACGGTCCGCCCTAGCGGAGGTGGAGGATCGCTCCGACGAACAACGTGTCGTCCAAGCCCGGGTGCCCGCTCCCTAGAGGGAGGTGGAAAAACATGTGTCCTCGGCTGGGCGAGCAAGGGCCCACGTGACCACGGACGCGCGTGACCACGGACGTGCGAGGACCTATCCGGTCAGTGGCGGCGCTTGGCGGCCCAGTCGCGGATCTTGGCTATGCGTTCGCGGATCTCGGCGGCGCTGGCCTGGGGGACGGGCGGGCCGCCGCAGGCGCGGCGCAGCTCGTTGTGGATGACGCCCTGCGGCTGGCCCGTGCGGTGGTTCCAGGCGTTGACCAGGCCGTTCAGCTCGCGGCGCAGGGTGGCTATGTCCTCGGCGGCGGTGCGGTCCGTGCGGGGGTCGCCGGTCTTGCGCTTGCGTTCGCTGGCTATCTGGGCCGCCTGGCGCTTGCGGAGCAGCGCCGACACCTGGTCGGGTTCCAGGAGGCCGGGGATGCCCAGGTACTCCTCCTCTTCGGCGGAGCCCGGCTGGGCGTTCATGCCGAATTCGCCGCCGTCGTAGAGGACGCGGTCGAATGTCGCCGACGCCTCCACGGTCTCGAAGGGGAGTTCTTCGCCTACGTCAGGATTGTCCTGTTTGCGGTTGGCCTCGGCCAGGAGGTCGTCGTCCAGGCCGTCCTCCCGGACGGGACGGTCCAGGACGTGGTCGCGCTCCTCCTCCATTTCGGAGGCGTGGCCCATGAGGGTCGGCACCGACGGCAGGAAGACCGACGCTGTCTCGCCCCGTTTGCGGGCTCGGACGAAGCGCCCGATCGCCTGCGCGAAGAAGAGGGGTGTGCTGGTCGAGGTGGCGTAGACCCCTACCGAGAGGCGCGGGATGTCCACGCCCTCCGACACCATCCGGACCGCGACCATCCAGCGGTCCTCGGTGTCGGCGAACTTCTTGATCTTCTTGGACGCGGTCGGGTCATCCGACAGCACGATGGTCGCGCTCTGGCCGGTGACCGCCTTGAGCATCCCCGCGTAGGCGCGGGCCGTCTCGTGGTCGGTGGCGATGACCAGGCCGCCCGCGTCCGGGATGACGCGGCGCAGTTCGGTGAGGCGGCGGTCGGCGGCGGCCAGGACCTGCTTGATCCAGTCGCCCTTCGGGTCGAGCGCGGCGCGCCACGCCTGGGCCATCTGGTCCTGGGTGAGCGGCTCGCCCAGGGTCGCGGTGATCTCGTCGCCGGCACGGGTGCGCCAGCGCATCTCCCCCGCGTACGCCAGGAAGATCACCGGGCGGACGACGCCGTCGGCCAGGGCGGGGCCGTAGCCGTAGGTGTAGTCGGCCTGGCTGCGGCGGATGCCGTCCGGGCCCTCCTCGTACTGGACGAACGGGATCGGGTTGATGTCCGTCCGGAACGGGGTGCCCGAGAGGGCGAGGCGCCGGGTCGCGGGCTCGAACGCCTCGCGCACGGCGTCGCCCCACGACAGGCCGTCGCCCGCGTGGTGCACCTCGTCGAAGACGATGAGGTGCTTGCGCGACTCGGTGCGGTTGCGGTGCAGCGCCGGACGGGCCGCGACCGTGGCGTAGGTGACGGCGACGCCGTGGAAGTCCTTGCCGATGGGGCCGTCGCTGTTCTGCCACTCCGGGTCGATCTTGATGCCGACGCGGGCGGCGGACTCGGCCCACTGCCGCTTCAGGTGCTCGGTCGGGCACACGACCGTGATCGCCTGGATGGTCCGGCGCTCCAGCAGCTCGCGGGCGAGGCGGAGCGCGAACGTCGTCTTGCCCGCGCCGGGCGTCGCGACGGTGAGGAAGTCGCGCGGGCCGGGTTCGGAGCCGTCCGTCCCGAAGTAGGCCTCCAGCGCCTGCTGCTGCCAGGCGCGCAGGGACGACGCCGTCCCCCAGGCGGCCCGTTCGGGGAACGCGGGGGGCATGCTCGATGCGGCGAAGGTGCTCACGGTCATTGAAGGCTACCGAGCCGCACCGACAGTTCGTGCCCCGGTCGGCTCGGCTGTGCGCAGATCCACACGGTGCCCGCCCTGCCTCCGGGACCGGTAGGCCGCCCAGGACGCCCGGATGCGGCGGCCCTGACCTGCGGTGAAGGCGCGCATGCACGAGTCGTGGGCGTAGTCCATGAAGTTGTGGACCGGATCATCGCCCCGCTGCGGGCAGGTGTCGCGGGAGTGCGGGCAGCCCTGCGCCGGCTCCGCCTCGTACGGGGTGTCGGCCACCCCGTCGCCCGGCGGGACGCAGCCGCCCTCGAACGTGTGCAGCAGGCCGAGCCAGTGCCCGATCTCGTGGACGGCCGTGTACCCGCGGCTGAACGGCCCGTACGAGCCGCCCGGCAGGCTGCGGTAGTCGACGACCACGCCGTCCATGCGCGGGGCGTCCGCGTACCACTGCGGGAACGTGGAGAAGCCGAGGACGTCCGACCCGGCGGCGGCCGTGTAGACGTTGAGCGTGCCGCGCCCGCCCTTGCGCAGGTGCTTCTTCATCGCGCGCTCGTGGCGCTCCGGGGCGTGGAACCAGGCCGCGTTGTCCGTCCGGTCGAGGCCGGTCAGCCGGAACCGCACGCGGGTGTCGACGCCGCCCTTCCTGCCCCCGTACGCGGCGTTCAGTGTGGAGATCTGGCGCTTGACGGCCTTCTTCGACAGCCGTCCGCTCCGCCCGCTGTGGACGACGTGGAACCGCACGGGGACGACGAGGCGCCGCGCCATCCGCCGGGACGCGTCGAGCCGCCCCTCGTCGGACGTCCCGAACCGGTCGAGGAGCGTGCGGCGGAGGTCGGCGAGCATGCCGACGACCCGGTCGTGGCCGAGATCGGCCCGGTCGCGCGGGTGGACGGTCCGGGCGTTCGCGTGGTGCACGCAGTCGCCGTCCCGCGCGGCGGCAGCGGACCACGCTGCGGAACCGGACCGCGCGGCGGCACCGTCCCGTGCGGCCGAACCGTCCCGTGCGGCGGCCGATGCGGGGCGGACCCGCGGCCGGTCACCCGTCGCACCCGGAACAACGCACACCGTAGTCAACAGTGCGCATAGCGAAACCCCGGCCAGCCGCCGCATTCATCCCCCGTATGTCAGAAGCCCGCAGGTCAGAGGGCTCGTATGTCAGAAGTCGTGTCAGAAGTACGGGGTCCCGCGGTATGCCCCCACCGCGGGACCCGGAAGCGCGCAGCCCGAAACGGCGGCGCGCCGCCCGCCGCGTCTCAGCGGCGGGTCACTCGCCCTTGCCGCCCTTGTCGCCCTTGCCGCCCGACTGCATGGACTCGTAGATCTCCTTGCACTCGGGGCAGACCGGGTACTTCTTCGGATCCCGGTTCGGCACCCAGACCTTGCCGCACAGCGCGATCACCGGCGTGCCGGTCACCGCGCTCTCGGTGATCTTCTGCTTCTTCACGTAGTGGGCGAACCGCTCGTGGTCGCCGTCACCGTGCGAGAGGTCCGGCCGGACATCCTGCTGGGTGTCGCTCTCGGGAAGGATCTTCGTACTCACGTCTTCACCTTAGTTCAGCGTGGGGTCGTCGGGGAAAGTGGAGACGAACGCCAGATCGCCGCCCTGCCTGCGCAGAACGTCCGGCCAGAGGCGCTCGGGGTCGGCGGCGAACACGTCCCCGGCCTCGGCGGGCACCAGGTACCACGAGCCGTCCTGGACCTCGCCGAGCAGCTGCCCCGCCGACCAGCCCGCGTATCCGGCGAACACCCGCAGCTGCAGCAGCTCCGCCGCGAGCAGCCCCGGCGGGGCCTCGAGGTCGACCACGCCGACCCGCGCGACCTCCGCGCCGCCGTCCAGGGCGCGCCAGCCGAGCGGTTCGTCCTCGCCGGGGAGGCGGGCCAGGGCGAGCGGGTGCTCCAGCGCGACGGGGCCGCCCTGGAACACCACGGCGGGCCCGGTCGCGAGATCGCCCCACGGCGGGAGCACCCGGTCGACGGGAACCTCGGTCGGCCGGTTGAGGACAACCCCGAGCGTCCCGCCCCCGACATCGTGCTCGACCAGCAGGACGACGCTGCGGCGAAAGTTCGGATCCTCCAGCTGAGGGGTCGCCACCAGCAGGAGCCCCACCCTGATGCCGTCTTCCATGGGTTCCATCATGCGTTGCGCGGACCTCCGGCGGCACGCCCCCTCGCTCGTTAGCCTGTTACGCATTCCTATCGATGGGGATATCGGCACCACAAGGTCCTGGGTTAAGAATGATCTAGGATCATCGGCCATCCGCTTGGTGCGCGCCGGGAGGACAGCGGAATGCAGTTGCCCAGGGTCATCATCGCCGCCGTGTTCATCGTGATCGGCGCGCTGATCGCCATCCCGGCGTTGTTCAAGTCGGACGGATCGGCGGAGCCCACCGCGTCCACCGCGTCCGCGAGCCCGAGCGCGTCGAGCACCGGCAAGTCGCCGCCGGCGTCGGCCACGCCCACCAGGTCCGGGACGCCGAAGGCGCCCGCGCGGCCGGTCACCGCCAGCATCGGCGCGGTCTCGTGCCCCGAGCGCACCGTGCACGTCAAGATCCGCAACACCGGGACGCAGACCGAGGACTTCTCCGTCGAGCGGGACGACGGCGGCGCCGCCGAGCCCGGCCAGATCCGCCCGGACACCACCCGGACGGTCTCGGTCAAGCTGCGCGAGGACCGCCGCACCGACCTCGCGGTCACCTGGGCGAACAAGCGCATCGAGACCAGGACCGTGAAGGCGAACTGCAAGAAGGCGGCTGCGGGCGCGCCGACCGAGACGCCGCCGAGCAACCTGCCGCACACCGGCCCGGACACCGTCCTGTGGGCGCGCGCCGCGACAGGCGTCGGCATCATCCTCACCGGCGCGATCATCTTCTGGTACGGCGGGATCTGGCCCCGCCGCCGCGAGAAGATGTTCGTCGGCGAGAAGGACTGACCAAAGGCTCCGGCCGGCCCCGACCGGCCCGCGTCGGCTAGGCCTCGGTGCGGGGGCGGCCGCCGGCGGCCTCGCGGACGGCGCCGGCGACGCGGGTCGCCACGTCCGGGTGGAAGACGCTCGGGATGATGTAGTTGGGGCCGATCTCCTCCGGGGTGACGACCTCGGCGAGCGCGGTGGCGGCGGCGGCCAGCATCTCCATGGTGACGACGTCGGCCTGCGCGTCCAGCAGGCCGCGGAAGACGCCGGGGAACGCCAGCACGTTGTTGATCTGGTTGGGGTAGTCGCTGCGGCCGGTGGCGACGACGGCGGCGTGCTCGCGGGCCTCGTCCGGGGCCACCTCGGGCTCGGGGTTGGCGAGCGCGAACACGATCGCGTCGTCGTTCATCGTCGCGATGTCGTCGCCGTTCAGGATGCCGGGGGCGGAGACGCCGATGAACACGTCGGCGTCCTTCACCGCGCCGCGCAGGTCGCCCGCGTAGCCGGACGCGTTGGTGTGCTCGGCGATCCAGCGGAGCGAGTCGTCCAGGTCGTCGCGGCCCTTGTGGACGGCGCCGAGGTAGTCGCACACGATCAGGTCGCGGGCGCCCGCGTGCATCAGCAGCTTCAGGATCGCGGTGCCCGCGGCGCCCGCGCCCGCCATCGTGATGCGGACGGAGCCGAGGTCCTTGCCGACGACGCGCAGCGCGTTGGTCAGCGCCGCCAGCACGCAGATCGCGGTGCCGTGCTGGTCGTCGTGGAAGACGGGGATGTCGAGCAGTTCGCGCAGCCGGGCCTCGACCTCGAAGCAGCGCGGCGCGGAGATGTCCTCCAGGTTGATGCCGCCGAACGCGGGCGCGAGGATCTGGACGGTCCGGACGATCTCGTCGGTGTCCTGCGTGTCGAGGCAGATCGGCCACGCGTCGATCCCGGCGAACCGCTTGAACAGGGCGGCCTTGCCCTCCATGACGGGCAGCGCCGCCTCCGGGCCGATGTTGCCGAGGCCGAGCACCGCGGACCCGTCGGTGACGACGGCGACGCTGTTGCGCTTGATGGTCAGCCGCCGGACGTCCTCGGGGTTGCGGGCGATGGCGAGGGAGACGCGGGCGACGCCCGGCGTGTAGGCCATCGACAGTTCGTCGCGGTTGCGCAGCGGCACCTTCGACTGCATCTCGATCTTGCCGCCGAGGTGCATCAGGAAGGTCCGGTCGCTGACCTTGTGGATCTTGACGGACTCGATGCCCTCCAGCGCCCCGGCGATCGCCTCGGCGTGCTGGGTGTCGCGGGTGGCGATCGTCACGTCGATGCGCAGGGTCTCGTGGCCGGCGGTGTTGACGTCGAGGGCCGTGACGACGCCGCCGGCGTTCTCGACGACCTGGGTGATCTGGCTCACGGCCCGGCCGCCGGCCGGGACCTCCAGCCGGACGGTGATGGAGTACGACACGCTCGGCACGCTCGCCACGACGACTGCTCCTTGCTGCTCCGGGTGGTTCTCGTCCCGGTGCGCCGCCCGCGGGCACGGGCGGCCTCATGATGTCGATCGCCGGGATATCGGTCACCGGGAAGTCGGTCACGAGGTTGCGGAGCCGCGGATCGGCGGGGCCGGCCGCATGTAAGTGCTGCATGCGGGCCGTCCGGGCACGGTCATCTCATCGAGCATACGCGGAACATCGCGGCCGGGTGTCCCGATCGCCCCGGCTCGTTCCCACCGAACGGCCGGGGACGGAACCGCGGGTCAGAACAGGGCGGACTGCAGGCCGCGGCGGGCCCGGCCGATGCGCGGGTCGTCCGGCGGCAGCAGCTCGAACAGCGACAGCAGGTGCTTGCGCACGGTGTCGCGGTCGTCGCCCGCGCTGCCGCGCACGGCCGCCAGCAGCCGGTCGAACGCCTCGTCGATGCGGCCGGACACCATCTCCACGTCGGCCGCGCTGATCTGGGCCTGGACGTCACCGGGCTTGGCGGCGGCGTCCTGCAGCGTGCGCTCGGGGTCCAGCGAGCCGACGCGCAGGCTCAGCTCGACGAGGGCGAGGCCCTGCTTGGCCTGGCCGTCCCTCGGGTTGCCCGCGAGGAGCCGCTCGAACGCGGTCTTGGCGGCGGGCAGGTCACCGCGCTGCAGGGCGTCCTCGGCCTCGGCGTAGACGGGGTCCACGGCGGGGGCGGGCGCGGCGTCGGCCGCGGGCTGCTCGCCCTCGGGGGCGTCCGGCAGGATGCCCTCCTTGCGCAGCGCGTCGAAGAGCTGGTCGATGGCCTCGCGGACCTGCGGTTCGGGCGCGGCGCCGTTCAGGAACGGCAGCAGCTGCCCGGCGACGACCGCCGCGACGAACGGGATGCCGCGCACGCCCATCTGCTGCATGTAGGCGGCGAGCTGCGGGTTCGCGTCGATGTCGACCTTCGCGAGCACCCACTGGCCGGCGGCCTCGCCGGCCAGCTTCTCCAGGATGGGGCCGAGCTGCTTGCACGGCCCGCACCACTCCGCCCAGAAGTCGACGAGGACGGGCACGGACTGCGACCGCTCCACGACCTCGGTGTTGAAGGTCTCGTCGGTGACGTCCACGACGTACTGGCCGGCGGCGCCGCCCGCGCCCGCCGGCGCGCCACCGCCACCCTGGGCGCGGCGTTCCTGCTGCTTCCTTGTGGCCGCCTGGCGCGCCCCCAGGTCGATGGCCCCGTGCAACGAAAAGTCCCGAGAAGACATGGGTCCATCCTGCCCCATGACCGCACCGCGCCGTGCGTCCGTACGCTCCCAGCGGAGCGCGCCGCCGGGGCCGGACGTCCGGCACATCCCACTCCATCCCCTAAACCGGGAATTGTCGGCCTTTCTTGAATTCTCCGCTTCGGCGCGGAAGGCAAAGAATCCAGACGCGCCGCTGTAAAGGCAAAAAGATTGCTGACAGCCATCACCAAGCCCGGTTATAGTCAGGTTGTCGATGCATCGCGGCCGGGCAAAAGCGGCCGGTGCCCGCCGTGCGGCGGGCCGGTCCGGCGGAGCACCGCGTGGCGGGTTGGGGGACCCGAGGCCACCGGAGCCTCCGTGCCGGTGCCGCGACCGCATGACGAGCAACGGGGGGAAACACTTGTGATCGCGGATCATTCCGTGATCGTGGCCCGAGGAATGGGTGTCCGCCGCGGGGGGCGGTGGCTCCTGCGCCCGGTGACCTTCGGCGTACCCGAAGGCGTGGTCGGCTTGGCCGGACCACCTGGCGCCGGTAAATCCACTCTGCTGGCCACGTTCGCGACCTTGCGCAGGCCGAATGCCGGCCTGCTGCGCATTCTCGGACATGACATATCGAACGCCGCCGGGCTGCGCGCCGCGCGGGCCGGGATCGGCTACCTGCCGGCCCGGTTCTCCCGCGCCGAGAACATGACGGCCGGCGAGTTCGTCGCCTACGCGGCGTACTACAAGCGGCAGAGCGCGTCCGCCGCGCGCTGCATGCTGAAGCGGCTCGACCTCGCCGACGCGGCCGGGACGGAGCTGGCGCTGCTGCCGCCGGAGGTCCGGCTGCGCGCCGGGCTCGCCGCCGCCTGCGTCCACGAGCCGAGCGCGGTGCTGCTGGACGACCCGTTCGGCGCGCTGTGCGCCGCCGCCGAGCCGTGGCCCGGCGGCGCCGACGGCCCCGGCCGGTCCACGCTGACCGCCGCGATGTCGGAGCTGATCCCGGTGCTGCGCACGCTGGCGCCGACGGTCGTGGTGACCGCCGACGCCACCGAGACGCTCACCGGCTGGTGCGACCGCCTCTTCACGCTCGCCCGCGGCCGGCTGACCGAGCAGCCCACCCACTCGTCCGCCGCCCGGCGCGGCCGCACCGCCGCCGACCGCCGCGGCGCCGCCGCCCCCGACCCGCAGCACATCGGCGCGCTCGACCGCGAGGGCGTCGGCGCACTCACCCGCCAGCACACCGGCACACCCGACCGGCAGAGCGCCGGCACGCCCGGACAGCAGCCCGGCAGCGCGCCCGGACAACAGCCCGCCGACACGCTCGACCGGCAGCGCACCGACACGCCCGACCTGCAGAACGCCCCGGCGCCCGAACAGCAGCGCGGCGGGGCGCCCGGGCAGCAGCGCGGCGGGGGGCCGGAGCGGCAGAGCGTCCCCGGGCCGGATCGGCGGGGGGACGGTGTCGTGGGGCGGCGGCGGAAGAGGCGGGTCGGGCGGCCGGCGCTGCCGCGGTTCCCGCTGCCCGCCGGAAGCGCCACCGGTGTCTGACCTCGGGCGGGTGCTCCGGCTGGACGCCCGTCGCACGGCGCTGCTGGTGGCGGTGCCGGTCCTCACCGCGGTCGGGACGGCGGCGGCGCTGCCGGCGCTCGTCCGCTCCGCCGCGTACTGGGACAACACGGTCGTCGCGCTGGTCAACGCCGTCCGCTTCCTCGGGCCCGTCGCCGCCGGGCTGGCGGCGTGGGCGGCGGTCCGCGAGCGCCCGCTGGACTACCTGCGCGACCTCACCGCGCGCTCGCCCGCCACGGGCGCGCTGCTCGACCTGCTGCTGCTGTCCTCGGCGGCGCTGGTCTCCTACACCGCGGTGACGGCGCTCGTCGTGGCCGTGACGCTGGCGCAGGCGGAGGCCGGGCACCCGCATCCGCTGGGCGCGATCGCGGGGGCGGGCGCACTCGTCCTGCACGTCGTCGCGGGATACCTGCTGGGACGGGTCGTCCCGCACCGCGCGACGGCGGCCCTGGTGTTCGGTGCGACCGCGATGTGGGCGGCCGCGCGCATCCCCGGCGTGTCGTGGTGGAGCCTGCTGCCCCCGGCCGCGTTCCCCCGCATCGACCTGTTCACCACGCTGCGCCCCCGCGTGTTCGCCGACCAGGTCCTCTGGACGGCGGGCCTGACGGCGGCGCTGATCCTCGGCTACGTGCTGTGGGCGACGCGGCGGTTCCTGCTCGTCCTGCCGCTGGCCGCCGCACTGGCCGCGACCGGGTCCGCCACGCTGGGCCTGTACGGCTCCGACGGCGGGACGGTCCGCGCCGCGCCCGCGCCCCCCGCGTGCCGGCAGTGGCCGGTGACCATCTGCGTGCATCCGGCGCTGCGGGACGCGCTGCCCGAGCTGACGGCGGCGGTCGTCCCGCTCGCCGCGCGGCTGAACGGCACGCCCGGCGAGTTCACGGCGGTGCGGCAGCGTCCGGCATGGGCGCCGGTCTCAGTAGTGGACGGCGTCGCCACCGTCCACGTCGACGAGAACCTCTCCCCCGGGTACGCGGCGAAGGTCGTCCGGCAGATCAGCGGTGCGCTCAAGGATCCCCGCGCATGCGCATCCCCCGACGGTTACGGCGCGATGATCCAGGCGTGGCTGGTCGGCGACGATCCCCCGTCCGTCACCGACGACCGCGCGGCCCGCCGGTTCGCGTCCTGGACCGAGCACCAGCGCCGCGCGTGGCTGCGCCGCCACTTCACCGAGTACCAAACCTGCACCCTCGGCGCCGCGGACTTCCGCGCGGCGAAGAAGCACCGCACGACCGAGAGGTCCCTCCGCCGGACGCTGGACCGCGCGAGTTCCCCCGGGTGAAGGTTTCCCCTGCGTGGCCGCGGCTGCCACCCCCAGCAGCCCGCGGCCACGCAGAAGCTCAGACCCGTCCGGCCGGCTGCGGCTCGGCGGCGGGCGTCGGCGGCCTGGTCCAGTAGCGCTCCACGAGGAACGGCGCCACCGGCAGTACGGCGGCGGCGAGCGCGAGGACCGTGCGCTTGAGGTCCCAGCGGAGCTGCTCGCGGACGAGGAACACCATGCCGACGTAGGCCATGAACAGGACTCCGTGCAGCGGCCCCATCAGCTGGACGCCCACCGGCGCGTCCGCCCCGTACTTCAGCGGCATCGCGACCAGCAGGAGCAGCAGGAACGAGATCGCCTCCGCGACGGAGACGAACCGGAAAACACGAATCATGTCCACGCCCCGCTCAACGGGCCGTCCTCACCTGGGGTTTCGTCCGGGCCTATGGCCTTGATCACACCGGCGTCCACGCCGACCTCACCGGCTCGCCAGGTATTGGGCGGAGATGCCGGGAATGCTTGGTGCATGGCTCGCCCCCAACCGAAGAACGACGCGCCCCCCAAGCCCTCCCGGCGCGGCCTGCTCACCCCGCTCGTGCTGATCGTCGCGACCATCGCGCTGGTGCTGGTCGCGCAGCGGGCGCTGCACGGGCTGCCGGGCTGGCTGAACCCGTTCGGCGTCGAGACGAAGGACCGCAGCGGGCCCGTCCTGCTGAAGTCGATCCGCGACCTGCACCGCTACGAGGCGGCGAGCGGCAGCTTCCAGGTCGTCGTGGACCTGGAGAAGGACGCCAAGTTCCTGCCCGCCTCGCTGCGCGGCAAGCGCACGCTGTTCGTCGGCAACGGCACCGTGGACGCCTACGTGGACTTCTCCGGGCTCGGCTCGGGCGCCGTCAAGGTCGACGAGGACCGCACGGCCGCCACGATCACCCTCCCGCACGCCCAGTTGGAGAACACCAACCTCGACCCGAAGACCAGCTACGTCTACGCCACCGAACGCGGCCTCATCGACCGCTTCGGCGACTTCTTCAGCAGCAACCCGAACAACCAGCAGCAGCTCTACGTGCTGGCGTCCCAGAAGATCCAGTCCGCCGCGCAGCAGAGCAACCTGGCGCGCCAGGCCGACGCCAACACGAAGTCGATGCTGGAGAACATGCTCAAGGCCCTCGGCTTCAAGACCGTCACGATCAAGCCGACGGCTCAATAGGCGTCACTGACCTCAGCCACTGCCCCGGCCACGCAACAACCCACACCATCGCGATCGCGTCCGAAGGCAGGTTCGAGCTTGCGAGAACCTGATCGCGCAGCGAGCCGCAAGGCGAGCCAGAGCGATGCCAGCGATCGCCAGTGTGCCGACTGGTTCCGAGCCGCTAGGCGAGGGTTCGGGTCGGAACACGCAGAATCAACGCGTCGCCTTGGCCGCCGCCGCCGCAGAGGCCGGCGGCGCCGGTGCCGCCGCCGCGGCGCTTCAGCTCGTAGGCGAGGTGCAGGGCGATGCGGGCGCCGGACATGCCGACCGGGTGGCCGAGCGCGATGGCGCCGCCGTTGACGTTGACCTTCTCGGGGCCGACGCCGAGGTCGCGCATCGACTGGATGCCGACGGACGCGAACGCCTCGTTGATCTCGATGAGGTCGAGGTCGTCGACGGTCAGGCCCGCCTTGCCGAGCGCGTGCCGGATCGCGTTGGACGGCTGGGACTGCAGCGAGTTGTCGGGCCCCGCGACGTTGCCGTGCGCGCCGATCTCGGCGAGCCAGGTGAGGCCGAGCTCCTCGGCCTTGGCCTTGGACATGACGACGACGGCCGCGGCGCCGTCGGAGATCTGCGAGGACGAGCCGGCGGTGATCGTGCCGTCCTTGGCGAAGGCGGGACGCAGCTTGGCGAGGCCCTCGGCGGTGGTGTCGCCGCGCACGCCCTCGTCCTTGGCGAACACGATCGGGTCGCCCTTGCGCTGCGGGATCTCGACGGGGGCGATCTCGTCGTCGAACACGCCGTTCTTGATGGCCTCGGCGGCGCGCTGGTGGGAGCGGGCGGAGAACTCGTCCTGCTCCTCGCGGGAGATGCCGAGCTTGGCGTTGTGGTGCTCGGTCGACTCGCCCATGGCGATGCCGTCGAACGCGTCGGTGAGCGCGTCGTAGGCCAGGTGGTCGAGGACCTCGATCGAGCCGTACTTGTAGCCGCCGCGCGACTTCGGCATCAGGTGCGGGGCCTGGGTCATCGACTCCATGCCGCCCGCCACGACGATGTCGAACTCGCCCGCGCGGATGAGCTGGTCGGCGAGCGCGATCGCGTCCAGCCCGGACAGGCACACCTTGTTGATCGTGATCGACGGGACGCTCATCGGGATGCCCGCCTTGACCGCCGCCTGCCGGGACGGGATCTGCCCCGCGCCGGCCTGCAGCACCTGGCCGAGGATCACGTACTGCACCTGGTCGCCGGAGACCCCGGCCCGCTCCAGCGCCGCCTTGATCGCGTGCGCGCCGAGGTCGGCCGCGGAGAAGTCCTTCAGCGAGCCCAGCAGGCGTCCGATGGGGGTGCGCGCGCCTGCGACGATCACGGACGTGGCGGTCATGATGGGGGCCCTCCAGGTGGTGCTGCGGCGACGTTTGCCACCATACCCAGGGGAACGCCGTCCGGTTCCGTTCGCCCCCGCCTGGCCCCCCTAGTAGGGAGAAAGCCCATGCTGACCCGTATCGACCACATCGGCATCGCCTGTCACGACCTCGAGGCGACCGTCGAGTTCTACAAGGCGACGTACGGTTTCACCGACGCGCACTTCGAGGTGAACGAGGAGCAGGGCGTCCGGGAGTGCATGCTCAAGATCAATGAGACGGGGGACGGCGCGGCGAGCTACCTGCAGCTGATCGAGCCGATCCGGGAGGACTCGGCCGTCGCCAAGTGGCTGGCGAAGAACGGCGAGGGCGTCCACCACATCGCGTTCGGCACGGACGGGACGGTCGAGGGCGAGGCGGCCGCCATCGCGGGCAAGGGCGTGCGGGTGCTGTACGACGCGCCGCGCAACGGGTCCATGGGATCCTTGATCAATTTTTTGCACCCCAAGGACTGCCACGGCGTGCTGACCGAGCTCGTGCAGAAGCGCCGCGACGCGGAATGATCTTGCCCGGCGGGCGCGCCGGCGGGCGGGCCCGGATCGTGACGTGTTCGATATCACGGTCACGGGCGGTCGACCTTGGACCGCCGCTCTGTGACCATTCGGACACATCTGGTGCATTTGCCCACCGGGTACCTGGGCACCTTCAACACGGCCGAACACGCCAACAAACCGGACATTCCACGCAGCGCGTCAAGATGAGCCCCCAACACGGCAGTGTCCGGAGTACGCTTCACCCACCGGAAGAGGTCCTGGGGCACTGCGCCCGTTCATGTCAGGCGTTCAACCGGTCCCCGGAACCACCCGTAGCCCCGTCACATCAGGATTGAGCCACATGCAGTCCGACATCGACGCCCAGCTCAGCAACTTCTTTGAAGACACGCCCCCGCGCGAGTTCGACGTGGTGCTTCGCGGCTACGACCGGCACCAGGTCGACGAGCACATCAAGCAGCTCGACAACGAGGTGCGGCAGACCCGCGAGCAGACCAGCGCCCTGCAGCGGGAGCTGTCGGACGCGCACCGTCAGCTGCAGGAGCAGGAACGACCCACCTACTCCGGTCTCGGCGCCCGCATCGAGCAGCTGCTGCGGCTCGCCGAGGAGCAGGCGACCGAGCTGGTCCAGGCGGCCCGCTCCGAGGCGAACGAGATCAAGGCCGCGGCCAAGGTCGACGCCGCCGAGCAGCGTGCCACCGCCGAGAACGACGCCGCCGAACTGCGCGCCAACGCCCAGCGCGAGGGCGACGACATGCGCAACGCGGCCGAGCGCGAGGCCGAGGAGGTGCGCACCTCCGCCCACCGCGAGGCCGACGAGCTGACCTCGACGACCGAGCGGGAGGTCGCCAAGCTGCGCGCGACCGCCGACCACGAGGTCGCCGAGAAGCGGGCGGGCGCCGAGCGCGAGATCGCCAAGCTGCGCACCACCACCGAGCGCGAGGTCGCGCAGCTGCGCGCGTCCACCAAGCGCGAGCGGGACGAGATCCTCACCACGGCCAAGCGGCAGGCCGACGAGATGCGCGCGCAGGCCCAGCGCATCCTGGAGGAGAGCGAGGCCCAGCGCGCCCAGGCCGAGGCCGAGTTCGAGATCCAGCTGGCCGCCCGCCGCGAGGAGGCCGACCGGCAGGACGCCGAGCGGCACTCCGCCGCGCAGGCCGCCACCCAGAAGCTGGTCGCCGAGGCCGAGCAGCGCGCCGCGTCCGCCGAGCAGCGGGCCGGGAAGGCCACCCAGCAGGCCGACCAGACCCGGCGCGAGGCCGACTCGCACGCCAAGCAGCTGATGGCCAACGCGCGCAAGAACTCCGACAACGTGATCGCCGAGGCCAAGGCGCAGGCCGAGCAGCTGCTCGCCGAGACCAAGGCCGAGGCCGACCGCGTCCGGACGGCGGCGCAGCGCCAGGTCGACGAGCTCACCCGGCAGCGCGACAGCATCACCAGCCACCTCAACCAGCTGCGCCAGCTCATCGGCGGCGTCGCGCCGACGATGGGCAGCGAGCCCGAGCTGGCCGCGCCCCCGGAGAAGGCCGCCATCCCCGCCGCCGAGCCCAAGCCGGCCCCGGCCCAGCCGAAGCAGCAGCCGCCGGCCGCCGCCAAGGCCGCGCCCGCCAAGCAGGGCCCGGGCAAGAAGCCCGACGAGGACGACGAGGACTGGTGGCAGGAGTGAGTTCCTGAGACCGGCGTCGAGGAAAGCCTGGAGGCGAGGAAACGCCTCTGGGCTTTCCTTCGTCTGACCACCGTGGGACGTCGTTCCGGCGGCCCGCGATCCGTGACCCCGTGGGCGACCGCGTCCTTTGGCGAGGCATACGAAAGAGGAGAGCGGCGTGGCCGACGAGACCTCCCGCGACGACGAGCCGGAGGCGGCGGCCGGCCCGGGACGTCCGCAAGGCGGCGACCGCGTCCCCGCCCCCACCCCGCCCGCCGACGACCAGGGCGCGGACACCCCCAGCGACGACACTCCCGCAGACGACAGTGCCGGTGCGGATAGTGCCGCGCCGAGTGGGGCGTTGCGGCCTGAGGAGACGGACGAGCCCGTGGGCGAACGCGATCCGGCGACCGGGGCGCCGGTCACGCTGCCGCCGGAGAAGGCGGTCGCCGAGCAGGTGCCGCCGGTGCCCGGCGCACCCGACCCGGCGCACGACGTCGAGCAGCGCCGCCGGGAGGCGGGCGTCGACCAGCGGTTCCCGTTCGGCCGGCCCGGGCAGCCGCTCGGCCGCGCCCACCCGTTCGTGTTCGGGTTCACCGCCGCACTCGGCGTCATCACCGCGTGGATGCTGGTGAAGACGGCCACCAACGCCAAGTCGGTCATCGTGATGATCGTCGTCGCGATGTTCCTGGCCGTCGGCCTGAACCCGGCGGTGGAGCGGCTCCGCAAGTTCGGGTTCCCGCGCAGCGCCGCCGTCGCGTCGGTGTTCCTGGTCGTCATCATGTTCTTCGCCGGGTTCGTCGCCTCGCTCGTCCAGCCGGTGTCGGAGCAGGTCACCGAGCTGCGGCACAACATCCCCGAGTACGTCCAGCAGCTGCAGGACAACAAGACGCTCGCCGAGTGGGACAAGCGCTACGGGCTGCTGGACCGCGCCGAGAAGGCGGTCAACAGCGACGGCTTCCAGAAGACCCTGACCGACACCGCCACCGGCATCGGCAAGGTCGCGGTCAACGGCATCTTCCAGACGATCACGATCCTGATCCTGACGCTGTACTTCCTCAGCTCGCTGCCGCAGATCAAGACGTTCTTCTACCAGCTCGCGCCGCGCTCCCGAAGAGCCCGCGTCGCCCTGCTCGGCGACGAGATCCTCGACCGGATCGGCGGATACGTCGCCGGGCAGTTCACGATCGCGTTCATCGCGGGCCTCTCCTCCTATATCTTCCTGTCGATAGTCGGGGTGAAGTACGCGCTGGCGCTGGCGCTGATCGTCGCGGTGACCGACCTGATCCCGCTCATCGGCGCCACGATCGGCGCCGTGGTCGTGTGCCTGGTCGCGTTCCTCACCGGGGACACCACCGACCTCATCGCCTGTGTGATCTTCTACGTGCTCTACCAGCAGGTGGAGAACTACCTGGTCTACCCGCGCGTCATGAAGCGGACGGTCGATGTGCAGCCCGCGGTGACGATCGTCGCGGCGCTGGTCGGCGCGGCGCTGCTCGGCGTGGTCGGCGCGCTGCTGGCGATCCCGACGGCGGCGGCGATCTCGCTGCTGATCCGCGAGGTCGTCATGCCACGCCAGGAGACGCTGTAGCGGCAGGGTCGGCGCGCGGGCGGTTCAGCGGCCGATGCGGGCGAGGGCGGCGGCGAACTCGGCGACCGCCTGGTTGAACAGGTCCGGCTGCTCGACCGCGCACAGGTGCCCGGCGCGCGGGACGACCAGCAGTTCGGCGTTCGGGAGTGCGTCCGCCATGGCGCGGGCCTCGTCCTCGGTGGCGAGCGCGTCCTCGTCCCCGATCATGACGAGGGCGGGCACCGTGGCGGCGCGGAGCGTGTCGAACGCGTCGGGGCGTCCGGCCATGGCGCGCTGCGCCCAGGCGGCGGCGGCCGGCGGCGTGGCCTGGACGAGCCCGCGGACCCGCCCGTAGATGAGGGCGCGCTGCCGGTAGGTGGTGGGCCCGACGAGGCCGGGCAGCACCTCGTCCACCAGGACCTGCGGGCCGCCCTCGCGGTCGAGCCGCTCGGCCTGCCGGAGCCGGTTCGCCCGGACGGGCTCGGTGTCGGCGGCCGCGCGGGTCGCGGCGAGGACCAGCCCGAGGACGAGGTCGGGGTGCCGGCGGCACAGCGCCATGGCGACGTACCCGCCCATGGACAGGCCGGCGACGACGGCGCGCCGCAGGCCGAGGCTCCGGAACAGGCGGGCGACGTCGTCGGCCATCGCGTCGACCGACGGCTCGTCATCGCCGAGCACCGACCCGCCGAAGCCGCGCAGGTCGGGAGTGATGACCCGGAACCGGTTCGCGAGGCCCTCACGCTGGGCCAGCCACATCGCCGAGGACAGCGGGAACGCGTGCAGCAGAACGAGCGGCGTGCCGGAACCGACATCCCTTGCGTACAGCTGCACCGTCATTGGGCCATGGTTACCCGCTATCGCACGGATGTGACGGGAGTGGCCGCGATCGGCCGCAGCGGTTTAGCTGTCCGGTTCATCCCATTCTGTGGGGAGCGGGTAGGCGGCCGGCGCCACCCGCTTGACGATCTCGTTCAGGACGGTCCGGACATACGGCTCGCCGACCCAGAGGTGCTTGGCCTTGTCCACCCCGACCACCTCGGCCTGCGGGACGCGCTTGAACCGCTCCCGCGCCTCCGCCGGACGCAGGTAGTCGTCGAACTCCGGCACGAGCGCCAGCACGGGACGCCCGTCCGCGCCCCACGCGTCCAGGTCGGCGTCGCCGGCCCGCTTCAGCGGCGGGGACAGCAGGATCGCGCCCTCGACCAGCGGGTCGCGTCCCCACTTCAGCGCCAGCTCGGTACCGAACGACCAGCCGAGCAGCCACGGGCGCGGCAGGTCGTGGTACTCGGTGTACTCCAGCGCCGCCGCGACGTCGAACCGCTCGGTCTCGCCCTCGCCGAACTCGCCCTGGCTCGTCCCGCGCGCCGACGTCGTCCCCCGCGTGTTGAACCGCAGCACGGCGAGGTCGGCGAGGGCGGGCAGCCGGTAGGACGCCTTGCGCAGCACGTGGCTGTCCATCATCCCCTCGGCCGTGGGCAGCGGATGCAGGCAGACCAGCGTCGCGACCGGCGGCCGCTCCGGCGGCAGCGCCAGCTCCCCGACCAGCTCCAGCCCGTCCGAGGTGTGCAGCGTGATCTCCTCGCGCCGCGCCGGAAGCACCGTCGCCGCCCTGATGTCCGCCATGGGTCTCCTCTCGTTCCGGGGGGATGCCCCCGAGCCCCCGCACAAGCACGTCAGTAACGGGGTGCGTTCCGCGAGCGCAGGGTGCGGGGGGCGCGCCGGGTGCGGGCCTGCCAGCACGGACGGTGCCAGTGCCGCCGGTCGTCGCCGCCGTCACCCGCCCGCCAGGCGACGACATGCCCGACGCCCGGCGGGATCTCCTGGTCGCAGCCGGGGCACCGGTACGCCTTGGCGGCACCGGCCCCGGCGATCGACCGGACGACCCACTCGCCGTCCGGCCCCTCCTCGGTCTCCTCGGCCCAGGACCCGCCGCCGCTCGGGGGACGTCCGGAGACAGCACGGCGATTCTTGCGGGGGCTCATGGCTCCAAGGGTATTCGGCGCGCGGAGTCCGTCCTTTCGCCCGGCGAGGACGGTCAGCGGATCGGCTTGTCCGCCGTCACGTGCTCGATCAGGAGCGGGGTCGGGGACAGGGCGGGCTCGCGGGTCTCGGCGTGCAGGGCGCGCAGGACGGTGACGGCGCGGGCGGCGCCGAGGCGGTCGAGGTCGGCGATCGGGCCCGTCGGGTAGCCGCAGCCCAGCGTCATCGCGGCGTCGATCGAGTCGGCGTCGGCGTATCCGGCGCCGAGCATCGCGGCGGCGTCGTTCAGGTACGGGAAGCGCAGCGCGTCCACGATGAAACCGGCGCGGTCGCGGCAGCGGACGGCGGTGAGGCCGAGGCGGGCGAGCAGGCCGGCGGCGCGGTCGGCGACGTCCGGGCCGGTCAGCACGGTGGCGGCGATCTCGGCGAGCGTGCCGGCCGGGTCGGGCAGGTGCAGCCCGACGACGTCGGCGGGACGTCCGGTGGCCATGGCCTGCTCGATCACCGAGCCGTCCACGGAGGTGACGGCCAGCACCGCGTCCGGCCCGGCGGCCTGGGCGGCGGCCAGCAGCAGCGCCCGCCCGGCCTCGGCGTCCTCGGCCGCCTCGACGACCACGTCGCAGCCGCCGAGGTCGGCGGCCGAGTCGCGGACCTGGGCGCCCGCGCGGTCGCACAGCGCGGCGAGCGCGTCGGCGAGCGGGCCGACCCCGACGATGCCGACGACCGGGGGCGCGCCCTCCGCCGCCGCGGCCCCGGCGTCACCGGTGGCGTCGTAGGAGTAGAAGCCGCGGCCGGTCTTGCGGCCGAGCAGGCCGGCGGTGACGAGTTCGCGCAGCACCGGCGAGGCCGCGTGCCGGCGGTCGCGGGACTCGGCGTAGATCGCGTCCAGCACCTCGAGGCAGGTGTCGAGGCCGATCAGGTCCATGAGGGTGAACGGGCCCATCGGCAGGCCGGCGCCCGCCTTCATCGCCGTGTCGATGTCGTCGCGGGTCGCGTGCCCCGACTCCAGCATCCCGGCGGCCTGGTTCAGGTAGCCGAACAGCAGCCGGTTCGCGACGAACCCGGCGCGGTCGCCGATCGTGACCGGGGTCTTGCCGAGGCCCTTGACCAGGGCGGCGACGCGGGCCACGGCGGCCGGCTCGGTCAGCACGGTCGCGATGACCTCGACCAGCTTCATCACCGGCGCCGGGTTGAAGAAGTGCACGCCGACGATCTTGGTGGGGCGCCCGGTGGTGACCGCGATGTCGGTGACCGACAGCGACGAGGTGTTCGTGGCGAGGACGGCGTCGTCCCGGCAGACCCGGTCCAGTTCGGCGAAGACCTTGCGCTTCAGGTCGAGCCGCTCGGGGACGGCCTCGATCACGAGGTCGCAGTCGCCGAGGTCGGCGAAGTCGGTGGACAGCGCGACCCGGCCGAGGATCTCGCGCTGCGCGTCCTCGGTGAGCCTGCCGCGCTTCACGGCCCGTCCGGTGGAGCTCTCCAGGTGCCCGCGCCCGCGCTCCAGCGCGTCCCGGCCCACCTCGATGCCGACGACCGCGAGGCCACCGCGCGCCAGCACCTCGGCGATGCCCGCGCCCATCGTGCCCAGTCCGACGACCCCGACCCTGCTGAACGAACCCTCATCCATGATTGGCAGTCTTGCAGAGCGCTCACGCACACCCGCTCCCGGGTACGACGAGGACGTGCGCCTCGGAATCTTCCTCCTCGCCACCCGTTTCCCCAGGCAGAGTGACACCGCAGCTCTCACCCGCACGGTCGAGGCCGCCGTCGCAGCCGAACGCGCCGGGTTCGACGACGTATGGCTGGCCGAACACCACTTCATGTCGTACGGGGTCGTCCCGTCAGCGACGCTCCTGGCCGGGCATGTCCTGGCCGTCACGTCCCGGATCCACGTGGGGACGGCGGTGAGCGTCCTGTCCACCCAGCATCCGGTGGCGCTCGCCGAGCAGGCGGCGATGCTGTCCCTTCTCTCCGGCGGCCGTTTCCACCTGGGCGTCGGACGCGGCGGCCCGTGGCGGGACCTGGAGGTCTTCGGCACCGGCCTCCCCCGCTACGAGCACGGCTTCGCCGAGTCCCTGGACCTTCTCCTTACTTCCCTGCGCTCTGACCGTGTCTCCTGGGAGGGGAAACACTTCCGCTTCCGTGAGGTCCCGCTCGTCCCACGCACGCCCGACCCACCATCGGTGACGGTCGCCTGCACCTCCCCCGCCACCGAACGGCTCGCAGCCCAACGCGACCTGCCCATGCTCCTCGGCATGCACGTGGACGCCGACGAGAAGGCCGCCGCCGTCGCCCGCCACGGCCGCCCCGACCTTCCGCACATCTCCACCCACGTAGCCCAGGTCGCCGACACCCGGGAAGCGGCGGTCAAGACCCTGATGGACGAGATGCCACGCTGGCTGGGCCCCGGCCTGGAGGGATACGTCGCCGTGGACGACCGTCCACGCCCCTCCCCCGACCCGGTCGGCTACACCCGCCGCATGTGCGACATCCACCCCGTCGGCTCCCCGGACGACTGCGTCGAGTCGCTCCTGACCACGGTCGGGAAGACGGGCATCGAGCACCTGATCCTGCTGGTCGAGGCCGCCGGCTCCCGCGAAGCGACCCTGGAGAACATCACCCGGCTGGGCACCGAGGTCCTCCCCGGCCTGCGCGGGTGAGCATGTCATGCGTGCGGCGTGCTGCCGGCCGGTCGTACCGGGGCAGCACGCCGCGCGTCGGCCGAGGCGGGGTCAGCAGTCGCGGAGTTCGGGGGACTGGTTGAGGATCTGTTCGCGGGGGGTCACGAAAGTGCGGTAGGCGGAGGAGTCGCCCGCCGGGAAGACGGCGACGCGGTGGCAGTTCTGGAAGGCCAGCTTCACGCCGAAGTGGCGCTCCAGAGTGGAGCGCATGGCGTCGCTCGCGAGGACGCGGAGGAGCTGGCCTCGGGCCTGCTCGTCGGGGGGCGGGGTGAGGTTGTCGGCGAAGTCGCCGCCGTCCACCTGGAGCCGGGCCACCAGACCGCTGATCATGTCCCACGCGTACGGGAGGGACGTCCTGATGCACTCGACGAAGTCGGCCTGGCCGACCTCGCCCTGCTGCGCCGTCTCAAGCAGTTCCGGAGTCACGTCGAGAGACATGCGGGGGTCCTTTCGCCGTTTGAGGATGAACACCCACCCGCCGACGCTAATCACGGTGCCCGGAGAATTCCAGGCTTGACAAAGATTTTCATTCCGCTACGGAGCGCCCCTGGACGACCCCCGTCCGTCCAGGGGCGCGCGTCATCGCGCGGGCGCCGCTCCATGGCGGCGCGCCCGGCGGACGGCGGTGACCCGCTCGGCGCGGTCGGCCCAGAACTCGCGGGCCCGGCGCGCGAACCGGGCGTCCCGCTCGGTCTCGGCCCGCGCCCGCAGCTCGCGGGTCCGCTCGCTCATGATCGACTGCATGATCTCGTGGTGGTACACGGTGTCTCCCGAATGTTCCGGGCCGCTCGGCACGGCCCGACATCCAAGACACTCGTCCTAAGGGGGCCGCCGCCACATCGGCAGCACGCCTTAGGTGCGCGGGTCCGGATGGCTTAGGCGGGTCGACTGGACGGACCTCGACCACGCGTGCGGCGTCCGGCACTAAGGTGAGGCACCGTGCGTCTCGTTATCGCCCGCTGCAGTGTCGACTACGCCGGCAAGCTCACCGCCCATCTGCCGATGGCCCCCCGCCTGATCCTGATCAAGGCGGACGGGAGCGTGAGCATCCATGCCGACGACCGCGCCTACAAGCCCCTCAACTGGATGAACCCGCCCTGCTCGCTGCGCGAGGAGAGCTACGAGGAGAACGGCGCCGTCGCGCGCTGGACGGTGACGCACGGCAAGTCGGGCGAGCGCCTCATCCTCACCATCGAGGAGATCCTGCACGACGCCAGCCATGAGCTGGGCATCGACCCGGGCCTGCAGAAGGACGGCGTCGAGGCGCACCTGCAGGAACTGCTCGCCGAGCACATCACCACGCTCGGCACCGGCTACACGCTGATCCGCCGCGAGTTCCCCACCGCGATCGGGCCGGTCGACATCCTGTGCCGGGACGCCGACAGCGCCACCGTCGCGATCGAGATCAAGCGGCGCGGCGAGATCGACGGCGTCGAGCAGCTGACCCGGTACCTGGAGCTGCTGAACCGCGACCCGCACCTCGCGCCCGTCCGCGGCGTGTTCGCCGCGCAGGAGATCAAGCCGCAGGCCCGCGTCCTCGCCACCGACCGCGGCATCGACTGCGTCACCCTCGACTACGACGCGCTGCGCGGCATCGAACACGAGGGCACCCTTTTCTAGGGCGCTGTTCCGGGGCGTCCTGCGCTGAGTGCTCCCCGGCTGTCGGACGCGGCGGGCATCATGGCGGGCATGACGTTTCAAGCCAGCGGCAGCTTCGACATCGAGGCGTGGGACACGGAGAAGCCCTACGAGGAGCGGGACGGCACGAAGCTGACCCGCGTCCACGTCGGCAAGCAGTTCCACGGCGACCTCGTCGGGACGAGCACCACCGAGCTGACCACCGTGGAGACGCCCGCCGGGCCCGTCGCCTACGTGGGGGTCGAGCGGGTGCGGGGCATCCTGCACGGCCGGGAGGGCGGCTTCGTCCTGCAGCACAGCGCGGGCAGCGAGGACGGGACGCCCGACACCCAGTGGCTGCGGTGGCTGATCGTGCCCACGTCCGGGACCGGGGAACTGGCCGGCATCCGCGGCTTCGGCCAGATCACCGTCGCCGAGGACGGATCCCACACCTGGGCGCTGGAGTACACGCTGGACTAGCCGCCGGCGGGCAGCCGGTAATGTGCTGCCATGCCCCCGGTCACCACCGACGCGACGCGTGAGCGGATCATCGACGCGGCCGAAGAGTGCTTCCGCCGCTTCGGCGTCGCCAAGACGACGGTCGAGGACATCGCGGCGGCGGCGCGCCTGTCGCGCGCGACCGTGTACCGGAGCGTCACCGGCGGCCGGGACGAGCTGATCCTCGCCGTGGTGGTGCGCGACCTGCACCGGTTCCTGGACCGGCTGGCGGCGCGGCTGCGCCGGGAGCGGTCGGTGCCGGAGGCGATCGTCGAGGGATCGCTGGACGCGATCGAGTACGTCCGCGGCGAGCCGACGATCGCGCACTTCCTCGTCCCGGAGGCGGCGGGCCACATGCAGGCGGCGGTCGCGGGCGCGGCCGAGCACGTCCTCGACCTGTGCTGCGAGTACGTGCGGCCGTACTTCGCGCAGGCGCAGCGGCAGCGGATGCTGCGGGCCGACATCGAGGTGGAGGGGACGGTCGAGTTCCTCTTCCGGATCATCACCTCGCTGATCGTGATGGACCGGGACCGGGACGCCGAGGCGCAGCGCCGCTTCCTGCGCACCTACGTCGTCCCGGTGATCGCGGCGCCGTGACGCCGGCCGGGGCCGCGAGGCCGGCGCGGGCCGGAACCCCGCCGCACGGGCACGGCGTTGGAGCGGGTAGCTTCCGAATGACGATCGGGCGGGACGGGGCGCCGGGAGAACGGCGGCGCGGCGAGAGGGGCCGGGAACGATGAACGGGACTGCGCACGAGGCGCGCGGGAGCGCGGCCGTCCGGCCGAGCCCGGTGTTCCTCGCGATCGTGGCGGCGACCGTCCTGTGCGGCCTGATCGTCTGGCGGTACGGAGAGAACCCCGCCAAGGAGGCGCGGGTCGCGCTGTTCGGGTTCGTCCTGGCGGCGTGGATGCTGTCGCTCTGCATGCACGAGTTCGGGCACGCCTACATGGCGTTCCGGTCGGGCGACCGCAGCATCGCCGCCAAGGGTTATCTCACGCTGAACCCGCTGAAGTACTCCGACATCGTGCTGAGCTTCGTGATCCCGGTGGTGTTCATCATGCTCGGCGGCATCGGCCTGCCGGGCGGCGCCGTCTGGATCGACCGGCACTCCATCCGGGGCAGGCTGCGGCACAGCCTGATCTCGGCGGCGGGCCCGCTGTCCAACGTCCTGTTCGCCATCATGCTGGCGGTGCTCTACAAGAACTTCGCCCACCAGGACCACGGGGTGTTCTGGCTGGGCGTGGCGTTCCTGGCGTTCCTCCAGGTCACCGCCGCCGTCCTGAACCTGCTGCCGATCCCCGGCCTGGACGGGTTCGGGATCATCGAGCCGTACCTGCCGCAACGCTGGGTCGCCAAGGTCAGCCCCTACGGCGGCTACGTCTTCCTCATCCTGATCGCACTGCTCTGGCTGGGCCCGATCAACAAGGCCTTCTTCAACATCGTCTTCTCCATCACGGACGCGCTGGGCATCGGCGAGATCCCGATCCAGGTCGGGCTGTCACTGTTCCAGTTGTGGGAGAACTGGAACTGACGCCTCAACTGACGCCTCAGGGCCCGGCCAGGTGCCGGACGATGCGGCGCACCTGCTCGGCGTAGCGCTCCCTGAACTCGGGTGACTCGGCGTCGAGGCCGAACACGCGGCGCACCGCGTGCGGCATCGTGACCGGCGCCGAGGTCATCGCCATCAGCACCAGCCGGACGGCGGCCGGATCGAGGTCGGCGGCCAGTTCACCCTCGTCGCGGCGCCGCTCAAGGTCGGACAAATCCTCCCTGCGGTCGGACGGGACGTCGTCCGCGTCACCGGTGAGGCCGCGCCAGGTGCGGCTCATCGGGCGGGCGACAGGCCTACCGGCCCGCCCGGACCTTCGCGGAATGGGCGGCCGACCACGCCGGCGACTTCAACTGACCACGAGCGGGGACGGGGCGCACCTGGCTAGGACGCATCCGGCTTGGGCGCGCCCCCTTCAGCCTTCGGGGGATTCATCGGTTGTGCGGGATTCGCGGGCGGCGAGTTCGGCGGCGACCCAGCGCAGCCAGTCGCGGCGCATCTCGAAGAAGCGCTTGCCGTACTCCAGGACGAAGCGGCCGTTGTCCGCCATGCCGCCCTGCTCGTCCCATTCGACGGCCTTCTCGACCTCCGCGAGCCCGGCGGCGTGGCCGTCGATCGCGGCGATCTGCTCGTCGATGTAGCGGCGGGCCTCGGCGCGGGTCGCCTCGCCGAGGAAGAACACGCGCAGCAGCGTCTCGTCCCGCCGGTTGGGCTTCGGGGCGACGTCGACCAGCCAGTGGTGCAGTTCCGCCCGGCCGGACGGGGTGATCCGGTACTCGCGGCGGCCGCGCGGGCCCTCGGCGGCGACCTCGATCAGGCCCGCATCTGTGAGCTTGCCGAGTTCGCCGTAGAGCTGGCTCTGCGTGGCCGGCCATACGTTGTCGAGCGACACCTCGAACAGTTTCAGCAGGTCGTAGCCGCTGGCGCCGCCCAGTTCGGCGAGGAGGCCGAGCACCGCGTGTCGCAAACTCATGCCGTGGACCCTACCAGTCTGTATTGACATGTCATAATTGGAACGTCTACGTTCGACATGTCAAAGTTGGAACGTCACCATCGACGTCCGTCGCCGAGGGGCCCGCGCCATGCCGAAGTACTACGCCCGAACCTTCCTGCCGTGGATCCTGCTCGCGGTCGTGAGCGGCTTCGACGTCCGGGCCGGCGCCGTCAGCGGGCTGGTCGCGGCGCTCGTGCTGCTCGGCCAGGACCTCCGCCGGGGGCATCGCGCCGACTCGCTGATACTGGAGATCTCCACCGCGGTCTACATGGCGGCGCTCACCGCGCTGGCGCTCACCGAGCCCGGCTCGTCCGTCCTGGACTACGGCGCCTCGCTCGCGATCGGCTGGCTGGCGGTCACCGCCTGGGGGACGCTCCTGCTCCGCCGTCCGTTCACCGCCGGTATCGCCCGCCGCCAGGTCTCGGCGGAGATCGCCGCGACCGGCCTGTTCAGGCGCATCAACCGCGTGATCACCGCCGTCTGGGCCGCGGGCTTCACCGTGATGGCGGTCGTGCTCGGTCTCGTCCAGCACTGGGCCCCGGACGCCACGGCCCTGCTGGTCGCCGTCAAGGTCGCCGGCTTCGCGGGCCCGGCGGTCTTCACGGCCCGCTACCCCGACCTCGCGCGCAAGCGCCACCTCCCCCTAACGCTGGAAGGAGTCTCGCGATGAGCGAGAACACCATGAACGAGAGCGCCGCGGACCGCACGGCCGCCTGGCTGGACGGGCACCTGGCGCCCGTCCCCGACGAGACCGATGCCTTCAACCTGCGCGTCACCGGGACGCTGCCGGCGGAGCTGACCGGCCGGTACTTCCGCAACGGCCCGAACCCCAAGCCGGGCGAGCCGAGCGGGCACTGGTTCAGCGGCCACGGGATGCTCCACGGGGTGCGGCTGCGCGACGGCCGGGCCGAGTGGTACCGCAACCGCTGGGTCCGGACGGACGCCTTCACCGAAGGGAAGCCGTTCCTCCGCGAGGACTACACCTTCGACCGGCGCGCCGTGCGGGCGAACACGCACGTCGTCCCGCACGCGGGCAAGATCTGGGCGCTGGTGGAGAACGGCTTCCCCTACGAGGTGACGCCCGACCTCGGCACCGCGGGGCCGTGCGACTTCGGCGGCCGGCTCACCACGGCGATGACCGCGCATCCCAAGGAGGACCCGGTCACCGGCGACCTGCTGTTCTTCGGCTACGGCGTGTTCCCGCCCTACCTCACCTACCACCGGCTGTCCGCGGACGGGACGCTGGTGGAGAGCCGGGAGGTCGAGGTGCCCGGCCCGACGATGATGCACGACTTCGCGATCACCGAGAACCATGTCGTGTGGCTCGACCTGCCGATGGTGTTCGACCTGGACATGGCGCTGTCCGGCGAGTCCCCGATCCCGTACCGGTGGGACGACGGGTACGGGGCGCGGCTCGGCGTGATGCCGCGCGAGGGGTCGGGCGGGGTCCGCTGGTTCGAGGTCGACCCGTGCTACGTCTTCCACGTCGGCAACGCGCACGAGGACGCCGCCGGCCGGATCGTGCTGGACGGCGCGCGCTACCGTCCCGAGACGTTCGCCCCGCTCTGGGCCGGCATCGGCGGCACCGTCGACCCCGCGACCGAGGCGGTGACATCGGAGAGCGCCCTCCTGCACCGCTGGGTCCTCGACCCCGCCACCGGGAAGGCGGCCGAGGAGCAGCTCGACGACCGGAGCGTGGAGTTCCCGACCCACGACGACACCAGGACGGGACTGGAGCACCGCTACCTCTACACGGTCGCCGGGAACACGGTCGTGAAGTACGACCTGCGCGGGGCGCCGTCGGCGCGCGAGTGCGGGGAGGACGTGCAGCTCGGCGAGGCGGTCTTCGTCCCGGCCGAGGGGGCGCGCGGGGAGGACGAGGGCTGGCTGCTGTCGATCGCGTCCGGCGACGCCGGGGCCGAACTGCTCGTCCTCGACGCGTCCGACCTGTCGCACACGGCGACCGTCCACCTGCCGCGGCGCGTTCCGGCCGGATTCCACGGAAGCTGGATCCCCGACTCCCAGCCGGGGGCTTAGGGTGGTTTACTAGCCGGTACACACAGTGCAAGTAATCACTTACCAGGCTCCTCCCGGGAGGTTCCTCATGTCCGTGGCCACCGAGAGCACCGAGACGTTCGCGTCGCTGAACCCGGCCACCGGCGAGGTCGTCGCCGAGCACCCCGTCCAGGACGGTGCCGCCGTGGCGGCGGCGATCGAGCGCGCCCGGGAGGCCGCCGAGTGGTGGCGGGCCCTCGGCTGGAAGGAGCGCCGGCTCCGGCTGCTCAACGTCAAGGGGTCGCTCGCCCGCAACCTGAACCGGATGGCCGAGCTCATCCACCAGGAGACCGGCAAGCCGGTGCAGGACGCCCAGCTCGAGACGATCATGGCGATCACCCACCTGGACTGGGCCGCCCGCAACGCGCAGAAGGTCCTCGGGCCGCGCAGCGTCTACCCCGGCCTCATGGCGATCAACCAGAAGTGCGTGCTGGAGTACCAGTCGCTCGGCGTCGTCGGCGTCATCGGCCCGTGGAACTACCCGATCTTCACCCCGATGGGCTCGATCGGGTACGCGCTCGCCGCCGGCAACGCCGTCGTGTTCAAGCCGTCGGAGTTCACCCCGGGCGTCGGCGTGCTGCTCGCCGAGCTGTTCGCCGCGGTCATCCCCGAGCACCCCGTCCTGCAGACGATCACCGGGCTCGGCGAGACCGGCGCGGCGCTGGCCTCGTCCCCGCACGTCGACAAGGTCGCCTTCACCGGGTCGGCCCGGACCGCCAAGCGCGTCATGGCGGCCTGCGCGGAGAACCTCACTCCGATCGTCGCCGAGTGCGGCGGCAAGGACGCCTGCATCGTCGACTCCGACGCCGACCTCGACGCCGCCGCCGACGCCGCGCTGTGGGGCGCCATGTCGAACGCCGGCCAGACCTGCATCGGTGTCGAGCGCATCTACGTCGTCGACGACGCCTACGACAAGTTCCTCGGCAAGCTCACCGAGAAGGCCAAGGACCTGCGTCCCGGCTTCGACCGCGAGGCCGCCTACGGCCCGATCACCATGCCGTCGCAGCTCGACATCATCGAGCGGCACATCAAGGACGCCATCGCCAAGGGCGGCAAGGCGGTCGTGGGCGGGGCCGAGTCCGTGCGCAAGCCGTACGTGGAGCCGGTCGTCCTCGCCAACGTGCCGGACGACTCGTCCGCCGTCTGCGAGGAGACGTTCGGCCCGACGATCACCGTCCACCGCGTCAAGGACCTCGACGAGGCCGTCGAGCGGACCAACAAGACCAGCTACGGCCTCGCCGGGACGATCTTCTCCGGCGACAAGTCCCGCGCCCTGGACGTCGCCCGCCGGATGCGGTCCGGCATGACGTCCATCAACGCCTTCGCCGCGTTCGCCCAGGTGGCCGCGCTGCCGTTCGGCGGCGTCGGCGAGTCCGGGTTCGGGCGCATCCACGGCGCGGACGGGCTGCGCGAGTTCACCCGCCCGAAGGCCATCACCCGGCAGCGGTTCGCGACGATGAACCTCACCTCGTTCGGCCGCACCGAGAAGGAGATGGCCCGCGTCCTCGGCCTGGTCAACATGCTGCACGGCCGCCGGTACAAGCGCTGACGGCCGGCCGCACGGCCATGGCGCCCCCGGCCCGCGCCGGGGGCGCCGCCTAGACTGGAAAACATGACATCCGGGACGTTCGGCGCACCCGTGCGCAGCCGCCTCCAGGCGACCCTGGGCGCGGCACCGCCGCCTCCGCCGGGCCTCCGGCCGTTCACCACCGCCGACGTCCCGGCGCTCGCCGCCGCCATGTGGGCCGCCTACCGGGGCACCCCCGACGAGGCCGACGTCGGCGACCTCCCGGGCGCGGCACGCGAGATCCAGCTCACCCTGGACGGCGAGTACGGGACGTTCCTCCCGGAAGCCTCATTCGTCGCCGACCACGAAGACCGTCCGGTGGGAGCGGCCCTGGTCACCCTCTACCGGGGCGAGCCGTTCCTGGCCTTCCTCTTCACCGCCCCGTCCCACGCCGGACACGGCCTCGGCCGCGGCCTCGTCCGGGCGGCGATGCACGCCTTGACCGAACGGGGCCACACCACGGTCTCCCTGGCCGTGACCCGCCGCAACCGCCGCGCCCGCCGCCTCTACGACCACCTCGGCTTCATCGAGATCGCCTGACCCCCGCCGGTTCCGGCGACCGGCCCCTCCACGGCACATCAGAGCAGCAACGATCAAGGTGGCCCATGACGACGACCGGACCAGGCCGGACGGCAGCGAGCTACTTCTGGGCTCTGAGCCCGCTGTACACCCTCGGCTATGGGACGCCCATCGCCATCGGATTCGCCGCCGCCCGCACGAGAAGCACCGGCCTGTGGGCGGCGACGATCCCTTACCTCGCCCTCGTCACGACCATGCTGGCGACGGCGGACAGCAAAGACGGCAGCACAGCCGACTCCGTGTTCGTCATCACGTGGGTTCTGTCATGGCTGGGCGGAACGCTCCACGCGCTGGCCATCAGACGCCGACTGTTCGGCCTGAGCATCTCACCCGACTCCCTCGAACAGGCCGAACGGGAGGCCCGCCGCCGCCGCGGTCTGCGCGCCCGCGCCGCCGCCTTCGCCCGCGACGACCCCGAGACGGCACTGGAGATGCGCATCGGCCGTCCCGACCTGCCGAGGACCTTCGACGATGGCGGCCTCGTCGACATCAACCACGCCCCCGCGTCCGCGATCATGACCATCCCCGGCATCACCCACGACGACGCCGAACGCATCGTGCGGCTGCGCCAGGACCTGCACGCATTCACCTCCGCCGAAGAGGTCTCGGCCATGGCGGGCCTCCCCCCGCACCTGACCCCGGCCCTCGCCGAGCACTCCGTCTACCTCAGCTGACGGGGGACTCTCCGACGGCGGGCCACGGCCGGCGGTCGGCATCGTGGTCCGCGGCGGTCGGCGGCGGCGACACAACGTTCATGAACACCAGCCGCCCCGTGGCCCGGACGCCTCGGGTGGTACCGGCGGGAATGACCACGAGGTCCCCCGCTGCCACCGGACGCGGAGCGTCGCCGATCCACACCTCACCGGCCCCCTCCATGATCGCCAGCGCCAGCTCCACGCCCGGCGTGTGCAGCGGGATTTCTTGCCCGTCCTCCATGCCGACGACCATCACCCTGGTGAGGTCGGTCGCCGACAGGACCTTCGGGCGGTACCCATCGGCGCTGAACTCCACGAGCGCGGACGCGTTGCCGATAACGGCCTTCTTCTCCACTGTGCTTCTCCGTTCACTCAGGCCCGCGCGCGCACGCACACCCACTCCGCGGGCATCTCTCCGGATTCAAGGAAGGCCCGCAGCCGCTCGGCCCGCGGTTCCGGCACGACCCGCTCCAGCTCCGGGTAGAGGATCTTCTCCTCCTTCAGGTTGTGGTGCAGGAGCTGGACGGTAAGCCGCCGGCACAGCGTGTACGCGGCACCGTCTTCCGGCTGCGCGTCGAGGGCGTCGAGCGTGGCCCACATCTGCCCGTGCTCGCGCAGCATGACGAGCACCGGCGCCGTCAGCCCTGCCGCGTGCAGGGCGGGGAACAGGAACTCCTCTTCGAGGTAGATGTGGCGGCGCAGCGCACGGACGGCGCCCGCGAGCGCCTCCCGCGTCCCGTCCATGAACGCCTCGATGCAGGCGTCGATCTCGTGATGCTCCCGCTCAAGGGCCATCGCCAGCGACTCGATCTCCATGCCGCACCCTTACTGCCAACCTCGACCAGCATCTCGACCGAGGACGCCGGATTCCCCACATTAATACAAGTTGAGCTTGTAAATAATGGTTCCAATGTGAGAAATAACCCACCCCCGACCACCTCGGGATGGCCTCCAGTCCAGCCGAGGAGCCGATGTCCTGCGTGCGGAGATCACTGCCGGTCGGGGCGGACGATGTACCAGGTGCCGGAGGGGGTGATCCAGAGCAGTAGTCCTGCCCAGATTTGGTGGAGTTTCCAGTCGGTGCGCTGTTTGAGTCTGTGGTGGCGTCGGCAGAGGGGTGCGAGGTTGCAGG
>NZ_JBEYTW010000065.1:32879-49077 GCF_040643275.1 Spirillospora sp. NPDC047418 | reverse complement strand
GTTCCCCCGGGGCGTCGTTGTTTGTCGATTTAGCCTCCCCACCCCCACCCCCCTGCAGCGGGGGGCCCGCCCGGGGGGGCCCCCCCCCGGCGCCGTTGTCAGGCGACCTCCGGGAAATGGCAGGCGACCTGGCGGCCGTTGACCTGGGCGAGTCGCGGCCGCTCGGTGCGGCACCGGTCCGCGGCCTTGAAGCACCGCGGGTGGAAGGGGCACCCGGCGGGCGGATCGGCGGGGCTGGGCGGATCCCCGCGCAGGACGATCCGCTCCCGGGACCGCTCCGCCGCCGGATCGGGGACCGGGACCGCCGACAGCAGCGCCCGCGTGTAGGGATGCGCCGGCGAACCGTAGATCACGTCCCGCGCCCCGATCTCGACGATCCGGCCGAGGTACATCACCGCGACCCGGCCGCACACGTGCCGCACCACCGCCAGGTCGTGCGCGATGAACACGTACGCCACACCGAGCTGCCGCTGCAGCCGGGCGAGCAGGTTGACGATCTGCGCCTGGATCGACACGTCGAGCGCCGACACCGGCTCGTCGGCGACGACGAGCCGGGGCCGGGTGATCAGCGCCCGCGCGATCCCGATCCGCTGCGCCTGGCCGCCGGAGAACTCGTGCGGGTACCGGTCGATGTGCTCGGCGCCGAGCCCGACCAGCTCCAGCATCTCCTGGACGCGGGGACGCGGGTCCTGCGCTCCCCGCGCCCGCAGCGGCGCGGCCACGATGGAGCCGACCGTGTGCCGCGGGTTCAGCGACGAGAAGGGGTCCTGGAAGATGATCTGCAGGTCGCCGCGCAGCGGGCGCATCCGCCGCTGCGACAGCCCGGTGATGTCGCGCCCGCCGAAGGTGATCCGCCCGGCGGTGGGGTCGAGCAGCCGGACGAGCATCCGCCCGGTGGTCGACTTCCCGCAGCCGGACTCGCCGACCAGCCCGACCGTCTCCCCGGCGCGCACCTCCAGGTCGAGGCCGTCCACGGCCCGGACTGCGCCGCGCCGGGTGTGGAACGTCTTCGTCAGCCCGTCCAGTGTCAGCAGGGGCGTCACGAGGTCACCTTCTTCGTCGCCGTGAGGTGGCAGGCCGCCTGGTGGGAGGTGCCCTCCAGGGCCGGGCGGACGGCCGCGCACACCGCGATCCGGTCGGGGCAGCGCGGCTGGAACGGGCACCCCGCCGCCGGAGCCAGCGGAGACGGCGGGGTGCCCGCGATCGGGGTCAGCTCACCGGCCGGGCCGGTGAGCCGGGGCAGCGAACCGAGGAGCCCGCGCGTGTACGGGTGCCGCGGCGCGGCGAACAGCGTGTCGACGTCCGCCCGCTCCACGGCCCGTCCCGCGTACATGACCAGGACGTCGTCGGCGACCCGCGCGACCACCCCGAGATCATGGGTGATCATCAGGACGGCCAGGCCGCGCTCCCGCTGGACGCCCGCGATCAGCTCCAGGATCTGGGCCTGGACGGTCACGTCCAGCGCGGTGGTCGGCTCGTCGGCGATCAGCAGGTCCGGCTCGCACGCCAGCGCCATGGCGATCATGACGCGCTGCCGCATGCCGCCGGAGAACTGGTGCGGGTAGTCGCCGGCGCGCTCGCCCGGATCGGGGATCCCGACGTCGCCGAGCAGCTGGACGGCCTGCCTGTGCGCCGCCCGCCGGGACGCGCCGAAGTGCAGCCGCCGCGCCTCGGCGATCTGCTCGCCGACCCGGTAGTGCGGGTGCAGCGACGACAGCGGATCCTGGAAGATCATCGCGACCCGCCGGCCGCGCAGCGCGCGGATCTCCGCGCGGCGGGCGCCGACGACCTCGGTGCCGGCGACGTCGATCGACCCGGTCACGCGCGCCCTGTCGTGCAGCCCCATGATCGCGAGGCTGGTCACGGACTTGCCGGAGCCCGACTCGCCGACGATGCCGAGGGTGCGGCCCGCCGCCACGGTGAACGACAGCCCGTCGACCGCGCGCGCCGGGCCCTTCGGGGTGGTGAACTCCACGGTCAGGTCCTGGACGGTCAGCAGGCTCATTGGTACCTCACCTGTGGGTCGAGCACGGCGTAGAGGAGGTCGATGAGGAGGTTGGCGAACGTGATGAAGAACGCGGCCAGCAGCGCGACGCCCATCACGACCGGCTGGTCGGACTTCTCGATCGAGTCGATCGTGAGGCGGCCGAGCCCGGGCAGCCCGAACACGCTCTCGGTGATGACGGCGCCGCCGAGCAGCGCGCCGAGGTCCATGCCGAAGACGGTCAGGACGGGGGTGAGCCCGGCCCGGAGCCCGTGCTTGGTGACGACCGTCCGTTCGGGCAGGCCCTTGGCGCGGGCCGTCCGGATGTACGGCTCGGCCATCGTCTCCACCATCGACGCCCGTGACAGGCGCGCGTACATCGCCGCGTAGAGGAGAGCGAGGGCGACCCAGGGCAGGACGAGGTTCTTCACCCAGCCGATGGGGTCCTCGCCGATCGGCACGTAGCTGGAGTAGGGCAGCAGGCCGCCGATCTGGACCACGAGGACCGTCAGTGCCATGGCCGTGAAGTAGATCGGCAGAGACGCGGAGGTGAGCGTGCCGACCATCATCGTCCGGTCGAGCAGCGAGTCCTTGCGCAGCGCGGAGACGACCCCGACCGTGACTCCGCCCACGAGCCACAGGACGGCCGCGCCGATCCCGATCGACACGGTGGTGGGGAGCCGCTGCATCATCAGATCCCAGACCGGCATGTTGTTCTGGTACGAGAAGCCGAGGCAGGGGAAGCGGCACTGGACGGCCAGCGGTCCCGAACCGTAGGTGCGTCCGGCGAAGATGCCGATCAGATAGTCGGTGAACTGCCGCCAGAGCGGCCGGTCCAGCCCCATCTGGTGATGGAGCATCGCCAGCCGCTCCGGTGTGCAGGACTTCCCGCACGCCTGCAGGGCCGGGTCGGCCGGGAACACGTAGAAGATCACGAACGTGACCGCGCAGATGACGAGGAGGACGCCGGCCACCCCGGCGAGGCGCAGCGCGATGTAGCGGATCACCGGTCGCCCCCGTGCGGGTCGAGGGCGTCCCGGAACGCGTCGCCGAGCAGCGTGAACGCCAGCACGGTCAGCAGCAGGCAGACGCCGGGCACCACGAAGAACGTCGGGTCGACCTGGTACCAGTCGATCGCCTTGGCCATCATCTGCCCCCAGGACGAATCGGGCGGCCGGACGCCGATGCCGAGGAACGACAGCGCCGCCTCCGTGCCGATGTTGATCGGGACGGTGAGCGTCGCGAAGACCAGCACCGGGGCGAGCAGGTTGGGCAGCACCTCGCGGAACACGATCCGGCCGCGCGGCATCCCGGACGCCCGCGCGGCCTCCACGAACTCCCGGTTGCGCAGCGAGAGCGTCTGCCCGCGCACGATCCGCCCGATGTAGGGCCAGCCGAAGAAGCCCATGACGAACACCAGCTCCAGCTTCCGGTCGGCGTCCGGCAGCACCGACACCAGCGCGATCATGAAGATGAGGTGCGGGAACGACAGGACGAGGTCCATGACGCGGCTGACGAGCGCGTCCACCCGCCCGCCGGCGAAGCCCGCGGTGAGCCCGAGCACGGTGCCGGCCGCGGTGGACACCAGGGTCGCCGCGACCGAGATCAGCAGCGAGACGCGGGCGCCGTGGACCATGCGGCTGAACACGTCCCGTCCGGTGCCGGGCTCGACGCCCAGCCAGAAGTCGCCGTCGATGCCGCCGAAGGCGCCCCTGGGCGCGCCCGCGAGCGCCTCGTCGATCTTCTCGGGGTGGAACTCGTTCGGGCCGTGCCCGTTGAGCGCGGTGAGCAGCGGGGCGGCGAGCGCCATCAGCACGAACAGCGCGATGATCGCCAGCCCGGCGAGGGCGGCCGGGTCGCGGCGCAGGCGCCCGCCGGCCAGCCGCCAGGGCGACCGGCCGGCGGGCGCCGGCACGCTGCCCGCCGCCTCGGTGAGGGGCGGGGCGCTCACTACTTGACCCCGATGGCGGCGAAGTCGAACTCGCCCTCCCAGATGGGGTGGCCGAACGCGCCGGTGACCTTCGAGCCGTGCAGCAGCGGCAGCTTGTCGTGGATCAGCGGGACCATCGGCGACAGCCGCATCAGCTCCCGGTCGAGGGCCTGCCACCGCGCCCGGTCGTTCGCCTCCACCGCCGCGTCGATCTTCTCGTTGATCCCCTTGTCGTCCATCTGGGAGACGACGGTGTTGCCCTTCGGCGTGATGTTCGCCCCGTCGAAGAGCGGCGGGATGAACGAGGTGGCGGACGGGTAGTCGGCGCACCATCCGTAGAAGACCATCTCGTCCTCCTTGTCGATGTCGCCGATCGTGTCGTAGTAGACGCTCTTGGCGACCGAGTTGATCCGCGCCTTCACCCCGACCCGGGCCAGCGCCTGCTGCACCGCCTCGGCCTCGGCCTTGCCCTGCTCGGTGCTGGTGGTGGTGAGATCGATCGAGAGGCCGCCGCCCTTGCCCGCGGCCGCGAGCAGCTGCCGTGCCTTGGCCGGGTCACCGTTCGGCGGCGCCTGGAAGACGTCCTGCGCCTGCCCGCCGGTCATCGCGGGCGGGAGGTAGGAGCCGGCCGGTTCGCCGACGCCGCTGCCGCCGTGCGCGGTGCGGTACGCCTCCTTGTCGATCGCGTACTGCATCGCCTGGCGGACTCTCGGGTCGTCGAACGGCGGCTTGGTCGTGTTCAGCGCGAGGAACCGCGTGCACAGGCTGGTCGCGCTGACGAACCGCTTCCTGACGTCCGGCCGGGTGAGGATGCGCGGCATGCTCGCCGGCGCGACGCCGTAGAGGGTGATGGCCCGCTGGTCCTTGCCCTGGTCGGCGATGAGGCGCTGGTCGATGCTCGTCTGCGCCAGCCCCTCCTCGACGACGATCTTGTCCGGTTTCGCCTGGCGCACGCCGTCGGTGGCCTTGCTCCAGTGGGGGTTCCTGACCAGCGACAGCCTCTTGCCCCGGTCATAGGACTCGACCTTGTAGGGACCGGACGAGAAGGGCCGGCTGTCGTAGTTGACGCCGGCGTCCTCGGCTTCGGGGACGGGCGCGAACGTCGGCAGCGTCGTGATCTTCGGCCAGTCCATGGACGGTTCCTTGAGGTGGAACACGATGGTCCGGTCGTCCGGCGTCTCGATGGAGTCGAGACCGCCCTCGTCCTTGTAGGGGCCCTTGTACTTGTCTCCGCCTATCAGCATCGTCCGGGCGTATCCGGGGCCCTCCGGCAGATCCGGGGCGAAGGAGCGCTCCACGCCGTACTTGACGTCGGCGCTGGTGATGGGGGAGCCGTCCTCGAACTTCAGGCTCGGCTTGAGGTGGAAAGTCCACGTCCTGCCGTTGTCGGATGTGCTCCCGGTGCCCGTCGCCATGTCCGGAACGACCTCGGTGCCCGCCTGGCCGGGCTTGGCGGCGTACGTCGTCAGCGTCCGGTAGAGCAGCCGGGTGCCGAAGTCCATCGCGAACATCACGTAGTTGCGTTGCGGGTCCAGGTGGGCGAAGTCCTGCGTGTAGAGGACGGTGAGGGTGCCCCCGGACGTGCCGGCGGGCGCGTCGTCCCCCGATCCGCAGGCGGACAGCCCGCCCGCGGCGGCGAGGGACAGGGCGAGGATGAAGCAGGTCCGTACCGGACGTCTCATGGCATCTCCGTGCATTGTCAGGCGGAGTGCAATATAAAATAGTACTGTGCAATTGCACTGCAACCGTCGTTACCGAATCTCCACATCCGGGAACTCGCACATGGACGACCGCTTCACCACCGGCAGCCACGACCTGCCCGTGTCCGAGACACTCGCCGCCTTCATGACCCGGGACTGGGCCGCCTCCGGCACACCGCCCGCCGCCCGCGCGACCGTGGCGCCGTACGCGCGGAAGCGCCGCGCCGCCCTGTCCGCGCTCTTCCCCGGCGTGCGCCTGGTCCTGCCCGCCGGGCCGCCCAGAGTCCGCAGCAACGACTGCGACTACCGGTACCGCCCGCACACCGCCTACGCCCACCTCACCGGGGACACCGCCGCCGACACCGGGGCGGGCGCCGTCCTCGTGATGGAGCCGGCCGCCGGCGGGCACGACGCCGTCCTCTACCACCGACCCCCGTCCTCGCGCGATGACGGCGGCTTCTACCGCGACCGCCGCAACGGGGAGTTCTGGGTCGGCCCCCGCGCCCCCCTCCGCGAGACCGAGGAGAGGCTGGAGATCACCTGCGCGCCGCTGGGCGACCTCGGGAAGGCGCTGCGCGGCCACGGCCCGACCCGCGTGATCCGCGCCGTGGACCCGGAGGTGGACCGGGCCGTTCCGGTGGCGGACCCGGGGCCCGACCGGGAGCTCGCCGCCTGCGCCGCGGAGCTGCGCCTGGTCAAGGACGACTGGGAGGTCGCTCAGATCCAGGCCGCCGTCGACCACACCGTGGCCGCTTTCACCCAGGTCGCCGCCGGACTGCCGCAGGTCTCCGGGGTGCCGCGCGGGGAGCGCTGGGTGGAGGGCACCTTCGAGCGGGTCGCGCGGATCGAGGGCAACGGCGTCGGCTACGAGACCATCGCCGCGTCCGGCGCACATGCCTGCGTGCTGCACTGGACGCGCAACGACGGCACGCTGCGCCTCGGCGAGCTGCTCCTGCTCGACGCCGGGGTGGAGACCGACACCCTCTACACCGCCGACATCACCCGCACCCTTCCGATCAGCGGCTGGTTCACGCCGCGCCAGCGCCAGGTGTACGACCTCGTCTACCACGCGCAGGAGGCCGGCCTGGCCGCCGTCCGCCCCGGTGCCCGCTTCCGCGACTTCCACATGGCCGCGATGCGCGTCATCGCGGAGGGCCTGGCGGAGTGGGGCGTGCTGCGGAGCGCGGACGAGGCGCTCGATCCCGAGTCGGGCGTCTACCGGCGCTACACCCTCTGCAGCAGCGGGCACATGCTCGGCATGGACGTCCACGACTGCGCGGCCGCGCGCGCGTCGCAGTATCTCGACGGGGTGCTGCGGCCCGGCCACGTCCTCACCGTCGAACCGGGCCTCTACCTCCAGCCGGACGACCTGACGCTCCCTCCGGAGCTGCGCGGCATCGGCGTCCGGCTGGAGGACGACGTGCTCGTGACCGGGGAGGGGGCGCGGCTGATGTCGGCGGGCCTTCCGCGCCACCCGGAGGAACTCGAGCTCTGGATGCAGTCGCTCGGCTAGGAGCGCCGAGATCATGCGCGGACGGCGCCGCGGCCCGGCTGCCGCGGCGCCGTCCGCGCAGTGTGAAACTGCATCCGGGAGCGGCCGGGGAGGCTCAGTCCCGGGCGCGTCTCATGTGCTCCAGGTGCCGCGTCATGATCTCTTGTGCGCCGGCGGCGTCCCCGGCGACGAGGGCGTCCAGGAGGCGTGCGTGCTCCTCGGCCGACGCGGTCAGGTCACCGGCCGCGGCGGGCGCGGCCAGCCCGTACATGCGGGACCGGGCGCGCAGATCCAGGACCGTGCGGACGAGCATCCGGTTGCCGGTCAGCTCGAGCAGCCCGGCATGGAACCGGTGGTCGGCGTCCAGGAACCGGAGCAGGTCGCCGTCGGCCGCGGCCGCGGCGGCCTCCTCGACCAGGATCCGCAGCGACGGCCGGACCGCCTCCGGCACGTTCCCGGCCAGCCGCGTGATCGCGGGGACCTCGACCAGTTCCCTGATCTCGGTCAGCTCGGCGAGATCCCGGTCCGACAGCGGCACGACCCGGAAACCGCGGTTGCGGACGGCCTCGAAGAGCCCGTCCCGGACGAGGTCGATCATCGCCTCGCGGACGGGGGTGGGGGAGATCCCGAACTCGTCCGCCAGCGCGGGGGCCGAGTAGACCACCCCCGGCGTCAGCTTGCCGCCGGCCAGCGCGCCGCGCAGCGCATCGGCGACCTGCCCGCGCAGACTGCTGTGACCGCCCAGGTCCGGCAGCCCGACCGCGGCATCGGCCACCGCATCCATACGCCCTCCTCAACCACGATCAGGATACCGTTCCGCGTCACGGGCCCGGCCGGGTGCGCGGCGCGACGGGGGCGGGCTCGCCTCGCGGGTCACAGCAGCGGGTGCACGTGGGGGTGGGCGTGCCACCACGCCCCGAAGGCCGGGTGGCTGTCGGCGTGCTCCACGAAGGCGGCCGCGAGCCCGCGGTAGAGGGCCGCCGCGTCGTCGTCGCCCAGGCGGTCCCGGCGCCATGCCACGACCAGCCGCGCGACCTGCGGTTCTCCGGTGAGCGGCCGGACGACCGTGCCGGGCTGCGGCGGCCAGGAGGGGTCCACCAGGCGTATCCCGTGCCCGGCCGCGACCAGCGGGCAGGCCGCTCCGCTCGGGGCCTCGTAGCGCACGATCGGCTCGAAGCCGACGGCGCGGCAGGACGCCCGCAGCGAGGCGAGGGAGCCGTCGTCGGCACCGGGCGGCGCCACCCAGGACTCGTCCTTCAGGTCGACCAGGTCGATCTCCGCCCGCCCGGCGAGCGGATGGCCCGCCGAGAGGGCGACGAAGATCGGGAATCTGGGCACCAGCGTCCGGCTGACCACCGGGGCCCGCAGCGGGACGTCGAAGCCCTCCATGATCCCGAGCAGGGCGGCGTCCAGCTGCCCCCTGGCGAGGGCGTCGCCGAGCAGCACCGAGGACGGCTCGATGCGCAGCGAGACCTCGCGGGCGGGGAGCGCGTCGCCCACCTGCGCGACGATGCTCCCCACACAGGCGAGATGGACGCAGCCGAGCGCGAGGGCCGCGCCCCCGGTCGCGGACGGCCGCAGGTCGCCGAACAGGGTGTCGAGTTCCGCCAGGACGGTCCGCGCCCGGCTGATGACCTGGCGGCCCAGCGGCGTCGGCTCCAGGCCGGACCGGCTGCGCGTGAACAGCTCGCCGCCGACGATGCCCTCGACCCTGCGGAGCTGGTTGGACATCGCGGGCTGCGACATTCCCATCCGGGCCGCGGCCCGGGTCACACTTCCCGTTTCGGCCATCGCGCACACCATGCGCAGATGACTGATATCGAGGTCCATAGCCGGAAATTATGCATCAGCTGATGACGCCCGGCGGAGGTTGATGGCGATACTTCCGGTACTCCTTCGATGAAGCGAGCGACGCCGCCGGGAGAGGTCCTCCTCACCGCCCCTCTCCCGGCGGCCGAGGGTGCGCGGCGGGTGATTCCCCTGGGAGCGATCTGTATGGACCGACCGCGGACGGCCGCGAAGGAGTGCTCCCCGCTGGACGGCCGCTTGGACGAGGGCGCCTTCCCCGCCTGGCCGTTACCGCCCGGCCCGCAGGCCGCGGGCACCGCGCGGGCGATCGTCCGCTCGGTCTTCGGCGAGCTGGGCGTCTCTGCGGCCGCGATCGACAGCGCGCAGACGATCATTTCTGAGATCGCCACCAACGCGGTGGTGCACGGTGCGCGTGACCGTGTCGAGATGTGGGCCCGCGTTTCGCACCGGATCCGGCCGGCCATCACCGTGAAGGTCTTCGATGCCGCCCCCTGGCGCGGACCCGGCGAGTTCCCGGTCCCGCACGCGGCGCCCTCCGACGCGTGCGGAGGGCGCGGCCTCCTCATCGTGGACACCCTGACGGCGGAGGTCGGCGGACGCTGGGGCGTCCACCCCGGCAGGTCCAGGCTCGGGCCGGAACCGCTGCCCGGCAAGGCCGTCTACTTCACCGTCCCGCTTCCGCGGACGAGCCCGGCGCCGGCGGATCCGGCGCCGTGGCCCGCGCACGAGCGCGTGGTCGAGGCGGTCGAGCGCGCACTCGCACGGGGCCGCGGCGCGAGCGCCTAGCGCTGTTCAGGGCGGTCGGCCCAGATGCCGCGGATATGGCGCAGGTGGTGGTGCATGAGGGCCTCGGTGCCCGCCCCGTCTCCCGCCGCCATGGCGTTCAGCAACCGCTCGTGCTCCCGGGCGGACGGCTCGAGTTCGCCGCGCTCCGCCAGCCGCGGCACCCCGTAGAGCCGGGACCGGTAGCGCAGCTCGCCCACCAGCCGGACGATGTGGGCGTTGCCGCTCAGTTCGAGGATCGCGAGATGGAAGCGGTGGTCGGCATCGATATAGGCGAGCACGTCCCGCCGCCCGGCCGCCGTCACGATCGCCTCGGCGAGGGGCCGCAGCGCGTCGACGTCCTCGACGCGGCAGGTCTGCGCGACCCGCACGACGGTGGGGATCTCGATGAGGGCCCGCACCTCGGTGATCTCGTCCAGGTCCCGGTCGGACAGTTCGGTGACGCGGAACCCCTTGTTGCGGACGGCCTCGACCAGCCCCTCCCGGGCCAGATCGATCATCGCCTCCCGGACCGGGGTGGCCGACACCCCGAACCGCTCGGCGAGCGCGGGGGCGGAGTACACCACGCCCGGCCTCATCTCACCGCTCACGATCGCCGCCCGGAGCGCGTGGGCGACCCGCACCCGCACGCTCCTGCGCGGGCCGAGGGACGGCAGGTTCAGCATCGGTCCCGTGGCTCCCTCCGTGACGGAGAATCCCCGTCGGCGAGACCGCCGGATTCGCCGGTGCTATGTAGTATTGCATCGATTACGGCCATGCGGTCGGCCTCTTCCGCCCGGTCGCCGGTACACTGTGCGTTCGAGTTATCGAACAGGTTGGCTCGAACGGCCGGCGCAGGGGGCGGAATCGTGGAGGCATCAGCGGAGTCGGTGCGGGACGTCCTGGCCGGCAACCTGCGCCGCGCGCGTGCGGAACTCGGCCTGTCGCTGTCGGAGCTTTCCCGCCGGTCGCGGATCGGCAAGGCCACGCTGTCCCACCTGGAGGCCGGCACCGGCAACCCCACGATCGAGACGGTGTTCAGCCTGTCGCGCGCGCTGGCGGTCCCGATCTCCGACCTGCTCGACCGGCGGCCGGCCGCCGGGTTCACCGTGGTCCGGGCGGCCCGGGTCGAGGTACTGCGCGGCGCGGGCGTCGACCTGCGGCCGCTGCGCGGCATCGCCTCCGGCGACGCCGTGTTCGAGGTCTACGACCAGCAGGTCAGGGCCGGCTGCGAACAGGACTCGCCGGGCCATGTCGGAACCGAGCACACGATCGTCCAGGCCGGGCGGCTCGGCGTCCGGGTGGACGGCCGGGACGTGGAACTCGACCCGGGCGACTACGTCTCCTTCGACGCCGCGCTGCCGCACCGCTACACGGCGCTGGAGGGAACGGTGCGATCGGTCCTGCTCCTGCAGTACGACGCCGGCCAGCGGCTCCACTCCGCGGCGGCCGAGCCGCCGCATCGCGACGGCGCGCCCTGACCGAGCCCTGACCGAACCCGCCGAAAGTGCGCGTTGACACCTGGCGTGCGGCGGATCTACGCTCCGAAGCGTTCGGTTTATCGAACGTTTGGGGTCGCCGATGACGCGGGTCGTGGTGCTGGGCGCCGGCATGGTCGGCGCCGCCTGCGCCCGCGAGCTGGCCCTCGCCGGGTTCGAGGTGGCGGTCGTGGACCGGGGCGGCCCCGCCGCGGCGACCACCGCGCACGGCGAGGGCAACGTCCTGGTCTCCGACAAGCCGCCCGGCCCCGAACTGGAGCTGGCGCTGTTGTCGCGGCGGCTGTGGCCGCGGATCCTGGCGGCGCTCCCGGACGCCCGCGCGGTGGAGTGGGAGCCCAAGGGCGGCATCGTCGTCGCGACCACCGGTGGATCCGCGGACGCCCTGCGCGCGTTCGCCGCGTCCCAGCGCGCCGCCGGAGTCGCTGCCGAGGACCTGGACGCCGCCGCCCTCGCCGCCGCGGAGCCGCACCTCACCCGCGACTGCGCCGCCGCCGTCCACTACCCCGGGGACGCGCAGGTGCAGCCCGCCGGAGCGGCCACCGCCCTGCTCGCCGACGCGGTCCGGGCCGGAGCCGTCCTGCGCTGCGGCAGGGAGGTCACCGGTGCCGTCGCGCGCGGCGGCCGCATCACCGGCGTCCGCACGGCGGAGGGGGTCGTCGGGGGCGACGCCTTCGTCAACGCCGCGGGGCCGTGGTCCGGCGAGGTCGCGAGGCGGCTCGGCGTCCGGCTGGCCGTCCGTCCCCGGCGCGGTGAAGTGCTCGTGACCGCGCCGCAGCCGCCGACCGTGTTCCACAAGGTCTACGACGCCGGCTACGTGGGCGCCGTCGGCGCCGACTCGGGGGACCTGCGGGCGTCCGCGGTGGTCGAGTCGACCCGCGCCGGCACGCTGCTGCTCGGCTCCTCGCGGCGCCGTGTCGGATTCGACGCGCGGATCCGCCCCGAGGTCCTGTCGGTGATCGCGGGCCGGGCGCTCCGCCTGTTCCCGTCGCTGGCCCGCGTACCGGTGATGCGCGCCTACGGCGGATTCCGCCCCTACGTCGCCGACCATCTGCCCGTGATCGGCGCGGACCCCCGGCTGGACGGCCTCTGGCACGCCACCGGCCACGAGGGAGCGGGCATCGGGCTCTCGGCCGGGACGGCGGCCGTACTGCGCGACCTGATGCTCGGGCGGGAACCGGGCATCGACACGGCGCCGTTCCGCGTCGACCGGCCCGCCGTCCGGTCCGGAGGGGAGACCGGATGAGCCCGAGACTCGTGCGCGCGGCCGACGACGCCGTCGGCCGGCGGGACACGCCGCTGCGGATCACCCTGGACGGCGAGCCGCTGACCGGCGTCGCGGGGCAGACGGTCGCCGGGGTCCTGCTGGGGTCCGGGCGGACGGCCTGGCGCGAGGGCCCGTCGGGTGCCCCGCGCGGCGTGTTCTGCGGCATCGGCGCGTGCTTCGACTGCCTCGTCACCGTCAACGGCGTCCGCGACGTGCGGGCCTGCCGCCGCCGCGCCCGCGACGGGGACGCCGTCACCACTCAGTCGCGGGCGCGCGAGGACGCCCGATGACCCGGCACGTGGTGATCGCCGGGGCGGGCCCGGCGGGCCTCGGCGCGGCGGCGGGCGCGCTGCGCGCCGGCGCGCGGGTGACGCTGGTCGACGCCGCCGAGAACCCCGGCGGCCAGTACCACCGGATGCTGCCGGACGCCTACGCCGCCGCGCGGCCCGGCCGGCTGCAGCACGGCTGGCGCGGCTTCGAGCGGCTCCGCGGCCGGGTGCTCGGGAATCCGCGCTGCGACTGGTGGCCGGAGAGCACCGTCTGGGCGATCGACCGTCCGGACCGGGGCGCCCCGCACGTGCACGTGCTGCGCGGGGAGGCCGACGCGCCGGAACGCGAACGGCATGTCCTGCGGCCCGACGCGCTCGTCCTCGCGCCCGGTGCCCATGACCGCGCCCTGCCGTTCCCCGGCTGGGAACTGCCCGGTGTCTGCACGGCCGGAGCGGCGCAGGCACTGGCCAAGGGAGAACGCCTCGTCATCGGCGACCGCGTGGTGATCGCCGGTTCCGGGCCGTTCCTGCTGCCGGTCGCCGCCACGCTGCTGGAGGCGGGCTCGACCGTCCGGGAGGTGCTGGAGGCCGGCACCGCCGCGGCCCTGGTGCGGGGCTGGACCCGGCGTCCCTGGGAACTGGCGGCGCAGGCCGGCAAGACCGCCGAACTCGCCGGGTACGCGGGGCTGCTGGCCCGGCACGGCGTCCCCTACCGGACGGGCCGCGCCGTGATCGAGGCCCGGGGCGACGGGCGGGTGGAGGAGGCGGTCACCGCGCGGCTCCGCCCCGACTGGTCGGTGGTTCCCGGCACCGAACGGACCGTCGCGGTGGACGCCCTGTGCGTCACCCACGGCTTCAGCCCGCAGCTCGAACTGCCCGTCGCCGCCGGCTGCGAGCTGCGGGACGGCGCGTTCGTCACCGTGGACGGCGACCAGCGCACCACCGTCCCCGCCGTCTACGCGGCGGGCGAGGCCACCGGGATCGCCGGCGCGCAGGCCGCCCGGACCGAGGGCCTGCTCGCCGGCTGGATCGCCGGCGGCGGCTCCGCCGAGGCCCGCGAGCTGGACTCCCTGAGGCGCCGCCGCGACCGGGGCCGCGCGTTCGCCGCGCGCCTCGCCGCCGCGCACCCGATCGGCGCCGCCTGGCCCGGCTGGCTGCGGGCCGGCACGATCGTCTGCCGCTGCGAGGAGACCACCTACGGGGCCCTGCGCCGCGCGGCCGGCGATCCCGCGGGGAACTCGGCCGCCGCGGTCAGGCTCGCGACCCGCGCGGGGCTCGGCCCCTGCCAGGCCCGCGTCTGCGGCCCCGCGGTCGCGGAACTGCTGGGCGGCCCCGCCCCGCACCACCGGCCCATCGCCCAGCCCATCCGGCTCGGCGAGCTGGCACGTCCCCCCATCGAAGACACCGCGACCAAGGAGAGTGCCCGATGAGCGGTCCCGATTCGCCGAGCCTCGGCGGCCTCGTGGTGGCCACCGCCCTGCCCTACCGCGAGGACGCCGCCGCCCCCGCCGGGCTCGCCGTCGACTACGACGCCTTCGCCGAGCACTGCCGCTGGCTGGTCGGCAGCGGCTGCCGCGGCGTCGGCCCGAACGGCTCGCTCGGCGAGTACTCGGCGCTGACCGATGACGAGCGCCGCCGCGTCGCGCGCACCGCCGTGGAGGCCGTCGGCGGGGACGGCGTCGTCATCGCCGGCGTGCACGGCCCCGGCTCCCACCAGGCGGTGCGGTGGACGGAGATCGCCGCCGAGGACGGCGCCGACGGCGTGCTGTGCCTGCCGCCGACCATGTACCGGGCAGGTCCGGGCGAGGTCATCGCGCACTACCAGGCCGTCGCGTCGGTCGGGCTGCCCGTCATGGTCTACAACAACCCGCTCGACACCAGGGTGGACCTGACGCCGGACCTGCTCGCCGAGATCGCGCAGATCGACGGCGTGACCGCGGTCAAGGAGTTCTCCGGCGACGTCCGCCGCGTCCTGGAGATCCGGGAGAAAGCGCCCGGCCTGGAGGTCGTCATCGGCGCCGACGACCTCGCCCTCGAAGCCCTGCTGATGGGCGCGACCGGATGGTTCGCCGGGTTCCCGAACGTGTTCCCCGCCGAGTCGGCGCGGCTGTTCGAACTGGCCCTCGCCGGGAAGCTGGAGGAGGCCCGCGCCCTGTACGAGCCGCTGATCGCGGCGTTCCGGTGGGACTCGCGGACCGAGTTCGTCCAGGCCGTCAAGCTCGGCATGGACCAGGCCGGCCGGTACGGCGGCCCGTGCCGCCCGCCGCGCGGCCCGCTCGCCGCGGGCCCGCGCGCCGCCGTCACCGCCGACATGGCCCGCGCCATCGCGGGCCTCGAAGGCCGGCGGGGCTGATGCGGTCCCTCCGCTCGATCAGCGCCGTCGACTCCCACACCGAGGGGATGCCGACCCGCGTCGTCACCGGCGGCGTCCCGCCCATCCCGGGCGCGACGATGGCCGAGCGCCGCCGCCACGCGGCCCGGCACCTGGACGGCCTGCGCCGCTTCCTGGTGGACGAGCCCCGCGGCCATCCGGCGATGAGCGGTGCGCTGCTGCAGCCCCCGGCCCGCCCGGACGCCGACTGGGGCGTCGTCTACATCGAGGCCAGCGGCTTCCTGCCGATGTGCGGGCACGGCACCATCGGGGTGGCGACCGTGCTGGTCGAGACCGGCATGGTCGAGGTGACCGAACCGGAGACGATCGTCCGGCTGGACACCCCGGCCGGGCTCGTCGAGGCCCGCGTCGCCGTCCGCGACGGCGTCGCGGAGAACGTCACGCTGCGCAACGTCGCCTCGTTCGCCCTCCGGCGGGACGCCGTCGTGGCCGTGCCCGGCCTCGGCGACGTCCGCTACGACCTGGCCTACGGCGGCAACTTCTACGCCATCACCGACCTCGCCCCGCTCGGGCTGCCCTTCGACCGGCACCGCAAGGACGACCTCCTCCGGGCCGGCCTCTCGATCATGGCGGCGATCAACGACACCGACCCGCCCGTCCACCCGGCGGATCCGCTGATCGCCGGCTGCAAGCACGTCCAGCTCCTCGCGCCCGGCTCGGACGCCGCGCACTCCCGCAACGCCATGGTGATCCATCCCGGCTGGTTCGACCGGTCTCCCTGCGGCACCGGGACGTCCGCCCGGATGGCCCAGCTGCACGCGCGCGGCGAGCTGCCGCTGCGCACCGAGTTCGTGAACGAGTCGCTCCTCGGCACCCGCTTCACCGGCCGGCTCGTCGCCGCCGCCGACGTCGCGGGGCTGCCCGCGGTGATCCCCGAGTTCACCGGACGCGCCTGGATCACCGGCACCGCGACCTACCTGCTCGATCCCGCCGACCCCTTCCCCGAGGGGTTCGCCTTCTGATCCCCGCCGAAGGAGCGACCCATGACGCCGGACGATGCCGCCGGCGCCGCACGGTCCACCGCACCCGGCCGCGGGGGGGGGGCGGGGGGGCGGGGCGGCGGGGCGCGGGGGGGGGGCGCGGGGCGGCGCGCGCGC
>NZ_JBEYTW010000065.1:0-32869 GCF_040643275.1 Spirillospora sp. NPDC047418 | reverse complement strand
GCCCCCCCCCCCCCCCCCGCCCCCGGCCCCGGCCCCCCCCGCCCCCCCCCCCCCCCCCCCCCCCCCCCCCGCCCGGGACGGCGCGCGGAGGCCGTGGAGGACCGCGCGGGCGACGAGCTCCCGCCGGATTGCCGAGGTGACCTCGGGCACCGAGGATCTCGCCGCCTTGGAGTCTTCGCCCGGGTGTCAGCGGCCGGGGCCGTGGAGGCCGAAGTGCAGGGCGGGGTCGGCGGGGTCCCAGGTGTTGGTGAATTGTGAGCGGGCGCCCATTTCGGCGACTCGGCTCAGCAGGTTGTTGCCCAGCGCCAGCCGGGCCGGCTCCCATGCCGCCAGTGCGCGGGGGATGTCGGGGTCGGCGGCCAGTGCGTCGGCGAGCGCCAGGGCGTCGGCGGCGGCCTTGGCGGTGCCGGCGGCGGCGTGGGGGCGGGCGGCGAACGCGGCGTCGCCGATCAGTGCGATGCGGCCGAAGGCCATGTTGCGGACGGCGATGTCCAGGACGATCTGGATGTAGGGCTGGTCGGTGAGGGTCACGAGTTCGGCCGCCGCGGGCGGCAGGTGCTCCAGGGCGTCCGCTCGCATCCGGTCGATGTAGCGCTGCTGGACCTGGCCGGGATGCACCGAGACGGTCGCCGTGATCCCGCGCTGGTCGGTGACCATCTCGTCGAGTTCCGGGCCCTCCGCGACATTGCGGTACCAGACGTAGTTGAGCTGCCGCTCCCCGCGGGCGAGGCTCCCGTCCAGGCCCGGGATCGGGTACATGCAGATGTGCGAGGCGTCGATGACGGCGTACGTCGTCGCGTCGTGCAGGAGGCCGGCCGTCTCGGCGGACACGGTCCGCTCGGGCACGGTGCCCCGCCAGCCGATGTAGCCCGAGTAGCGGGGCTGCGACCGGGGCTGGAGCCGGCGGCGGCCCACCGATGAGATCCCGTCGGCGAACACCACGAGTTCGGCCCGCTCGGTCCGCCCGCTGATGAAGCGGACGTCCACGCCGTCGTCGTCCTGGCTCACTCCGACGGTGTACTCGCCGAGGTGGTAGCGGTCGGTGCCGAAGTCGTCCAGCAGGATGCGGTACAGCGTCGCCCAGGAACTGAACCGCCAGGACGCGGGCTCCTCGTACACGATCTTGTTGTCCGCGCCCAGGTAGCGCGTCGCCGACGAGCCGATGCTGATGTCCTCGAGGTCGAAGCCGTGCGGCCGCTCGGTGATCCAGCGGACGGTGTCGGGCTGGAGGACGATGCCGCCGCCGCGGCCGTCGAGGTGCGCCGGGGTCCGCTCGAAGACGTCGACGTCGAAGCCCTGCTCCCGCAGCAGCAGGGCCGCGGTGAGTCCGGCGAACGAGCCGCCGACGACGACGGCGCGCCGTGCCTCAGTCATGGCGGTACCCCCCGCCGTCGAGCGCGGGGCCGTACGGGTGGTTCTCCAGGTTGACGACGATGGCGTCCTGCGTGGTGCGGGCGACGATCATCCGCACGGGCTCGGTGTCGCTGGCGTTCTCCTCCCAGTGGACGACGTTCGGCTTGATGTAGACGAAGTCGCCGGGGTGCGCCTCCCGCGCCTCGCCGAGGGTGTCGCCGACCCACCAGCGGCCCACCCCGCTCAGCACGTAGAGCGCCGTCTCGGACTCGCCGTGGTGGTGCACACCGGTCCTGCCGCCCGGCGGAAGGATCGAGAGCCCCATCCACAGGTCCCGCGACCCGAGGCGGCGGGCGGACACCGCCTCGAAGCGCTGCAGGCCGGACGTCTGCGGTGTCTTGCCGGACAGGGCGCCTGCGCGGATGATGTGCACGCCGGCCTCGTGGGACGGCGGCTCGGCCCCGGACGGGTCATGGTCGGTCATGGCACCCACCGTGGCCTCTGGCGGCCCTCTTCGAACATGTGCGGCCACACAGCCATTGCCCGAAGTCAGGTGTTGTGACACAGTCGCGGCCATGCAGACGACCGGTGCCGTCCAGCTTCGTCCCTGGTTGGAGGCGATCGCGACCATCGCCACCGCGCTCAACCGGCCCGTCTCGCTGCCCAGGGTGCTCGACCTCGTCTCGGAGACGGCGGCCCGCCTGCTCGGCTACGACTTCTGCGCCGTCCTGCTCCTCAGCGAGGAGAAGGACTCGCTGGTCATCACCGGCACCCACGGCCTCTCACCGGGCTACATCGAGAAGGTCAACGCCGACCACCCGGTGACGCTGGACCCGGACGACGAGCCGCAGGCCCCGTCCAGCAAGGCGTTCCTGTCCGGCAGGTCGGTGCAGGTGGTCGACATCCTCGCCGACGCGACGTTCCTGCCCTGGGGCGGCGTCGCGCGTCAGCAGGGCTACCGCTCGATGATCTCCGTCCCGGTCGTGTCCGCGGGCGTCGCCGTCGGGACGCTCAACTGCTACAAGCGGGATCCCCACGAGTACGGCGCCGACGAGCAGGAGCTGCTGTCCCTCCTGGCCGACCAGGCGGGCGTCGCCATTGAGACGGCCAGGCTGCGGGCCCGGGCCGCCGCGACCATCACCGAGCTGCGCACCGCCAACGCCACGCTCGCCGAGCAGCACGAGTTGCTGCGCCGCGGTGAGGCGGTCCACGAGCAGTTCACCCAGGTCGCGCTCCGGGGCGGCGGTGTCGCGGGTGTCGCGACGGCACTGGCCGAGGTGCTCGGCACGTCGATCGTGGTGACCGAGGAACCGACCGGTGCCGAGCTGGCCGCGGTGCGGCGCGACGGGCACCCGCTCGTCCCGCACGGCGCCGGGGCGCACTCGACGCCCGTGCTGCTCGGCCGGGACACGGTCGCCCGGATCTGGGGCCCGCGCTCCGAGTCGCCCATGGCCGCCGTCGACGTCCGCGCGCTCGAGCACGCCGCCACGGTCTGCGCGCTGGAGGTGCTGCGGGCGCGCACGGCGCTGGAGGTCGAGTGGCGCCTGTCCGGTGAGGTGGTCACCGACCTGCTCACGGGGAACCCGGAGGGGCTGGTGACGGCCGCCGAGCGGGCGGGACGGCTCGGTCTCGACCTCGCGAGACCGCACGCCGTGATCGTGGTGCACGGCGGCACCGGGTCCGCCCGCATCCTCTCGGTCGCGCGGTCGGCGGTGTCCGCCGCCCGGCTCCGTGCGCTGATCGGCGAGATCGCCGACGACATCGTGCTGCTGCTGCCCGTGAAGGACCAGGCCGATGCCCTGGACCTGGCCGGCCAGGTCCAGCGCCAGCTGCTCCGTATCGACGCCGATGAGGCCCCGGGTGTGGCGGTCTCGGAGCTGTGCATGACGCTCACCGACTATCCCGCGGCCTACCGGCGCGCACGCGGCGCGGCGACGATCGCCCTGCTCCGGGGGCGGGTCGACAGTGTCGCGAGCTTCGGCTCGCTGGGCGTCCAGGGGCTGCTCCTGCAGCTGGAGGACGTCTCGGAGCTGCGCCGCTTCGCCGCCGGGGCGCTCGCCCCGATCCGTGCGCACGACGCCGCGCGCGGGACGTCCCTAGAGCGGACGCTGCGCGCCTACGTCGCCAACGACCTGAACACCGCAGCCACCGCCGCGGCCGAGTTCGTGCACCCGAACACGGTCGGCCTGCGCATCCGCAAGATCGAGCAGTTGCTGGGGCTGTCCCTCGGGAACGTGCGGTCGCTCACCGAGCTGCAGATCGCGCTCAGCGCCGACGAGGTGGCGGACGCGCTGGGACCCCGCGGTCAGGACGGCGGCTGAGCGGCGGCCGGGAGGATCGGCAACGGCAGCAGCCACAGCAGGGCGGCGACGACCAGCGTCCAGGAGGCGTACCCGTGGTCGGCCGCCCACCCCACCACCGGAGTCGCCACGACGACGAGACCGAACGCGGCCGTGTTCATGATCCCGACCGCCGCCGCCGGGCGTCCCGGCTGCCGCGTCTGGGCGGCGCCGATCACGCCCGCGAACGGCAGCCCGCTGAAGAGCCCGAGCACCACCACGGCCAGGACCGCCACCACCGGCGCGCCCGCTCGCGACAGCGCCAGGGTGCCGGCCGAGCACACGATCAGCGAGAGGACGCAGATCGTCCGGTTGCGGGTGGGCCACATCTCGGCGAGGCGGCCGCCCAGTGGGCGGCTCACGACCGACAGGCCTAGCACGCCCGACCCGATCACGGCGGCCGCCGTGGGCTCGAACGACCAGATGTCGACGAGCAGTGTCGTGGCCCACGACGAGAGGATGAGACCCAGGCCGAGCGTGCTGGCGTGGACGGCGGTGAGGCGGAGCAGTTGACCGTCCCGCAACAGCCGCGGCGGTGTCGGCCCCGCGCGCGAGTGGTGCGCACGGTGCGTCCTGGCCGGGGGCTGCCGCGCCACCAGCGCCAGCGCGAGGGCCGTCACGGCCGCGGTCGTGACCCACGGAGCCCGCCAGCCCAGCACGAACTCGGCGAACGGCACCACGAGCACGGCCGCTCCCGACGCGGCCAGCGCGACACCGCCGAAGATCCCCATCCCCCGGGATCCGCGGCCGCTGCCGCGCGCCAACTCGGCTCCGGACACGAAGCAGACGGCGAAGCCCGTCCCCGCGCAGATCCTGGCCGCCACCGCCAGCCACGGCAGGGGGAGCAGCAGCGCCGCCAGGTGCGCGGCGAGGGCGAGGGAAAGCCCGGCGGCCGCCGTCCTCCGCACGCCGAAGCGGTCGACCAGCAGCCCGCCGGGGAACTGGAGGGCGGCGTAGGGCGCGGCCAGCGCGGCGGTGAGCAGCCCGACCCAGAGCAGGTCGGTGCCGTAACCGGCCGCCAGGGTGTCCGCCACGGCGCCCGGCGCCGTCATCGCCCAGCCGGCGGAACCCCCGAGCAGGCAGGCCAGGAGGAGCGTCGCCGCTGGGGAGGCCGCCGGGGTCGCCACCTCGGCCGTCCTGGGAGAAGTCCGGGTCACCGGATCATGGTCCAGGGTTCGCTCCCGCGCCGTCCTCACGCCGGACGTCATCCCGGCGTGCCCGGACTGACCGGCGGCGGTACCGCCGGGCCGTCGGTCCGCCCGTTCTCCTCGGTCAGCAGCCGCGCGAGCCGCAGCGCGACCTGGAGTTCGGTCCGCCGCTCGGTCAACGGCCGGCCCAGGAGCTCCACGGCCTTCTGCAGCCGGTTCCGCACGGTGTGCTCGTGCAGGTGCAGGTGCTCGGCGGTGGCCACGTGGCTGCCCCACCGGTGGGACGCTTCGACGGTCTCGCGCAGCCGTGCCGCCAGGTCGTCGCCGGCGCCCAGCCCGCCGAGCTCGGCGTGGACGAACGCACGGGCCTTGACCGGGTCGGCCATCAGCAGGATCTCGAGGCTCACGTCGCGGTGACCCAGCACCCTCGGACTGCCGGCCGCTCCCCACGCCGCGCGCACCCGCTGCACGTCCTGCACCTGCAGCCATCCGGCCCGCACGCCCTGGACCCCGGCGTGCGGGTCGCTGACGGACGCCTCGGTGCGGAGGCCGCGGAGGTGCTCGGCCAGGTCGGCGATTCTGGCGGTGTGCCAGCCGGGCGGCCGCGGCTGGGCCAGCCACACGACCGTGCTGTCGGGAGCGACGGGATGGACGAGGGTGTCGCGGGTGCGGCAGGACTCGCGCAGCGCGTTGAGGACCTGGCGCACGGCGCCCTCGGGCATCGCCGGCAGCAGCACGGCGACGTGGTCGGCGTCCAGGGGGTAGTCGAGCAGCAGCAGGTCCGACGCCGGGAGCGGCGTCGAGTCCTCGCGCAGCAGATGCTGGACGAGGCCGTTGCGCACATGCTCGCGGGAGCGGCTCAGCGCCTCGTCGGCCCGGGCGAAACTGTCGGCGACCTGCGAGGCCACGTGGTGCTGGTAGCCGAGCAGCAGCACGGTCATGCCGCGCAGCGCCTCGAGGCTCTCGCCGCGCGGCACGCCGTCGCGCTCCGCCCGCTCGATCAGCCGGTCGCTCCACTCCTGCCACATGGTCAGGAAGCCCACCCGGTAGGACCGCTGCAGCGCCGTCTGCGGCAGCCTGAGCCGGGCCTGCAGGAGGGCCAGCGCGAACGGCTCGACGAGCGTCACCTCGCGGAGGCGGATCCGCCCGGCGATGACCTCGGGAAGGTGGCGGAGGTTCTCGACCACGCTGGCCCGCAGCCGGGCGACGAACTCCTCGTTGTCGCGCAGCGTGTCGAACGCCGCCGCGAGGTCCGCCTCGACGACCCGGTCCTCCAGGGCCGCGGTGTCCACGCCGTCGGACGCCGCGCGCGCCCATGCGGGCAGGCGCACGCCGGCGCCCGGAGAAGGACTCGAGTGCCGCGCGGGCGCGGCCGCCTGGTGGGGTGCGGTGGGGGCCATGAGGCCACGGTGCCGCCGGCCGCGGAGGCCTGCCGATGTGTCGCGCACCACACTGTCGCGTCAAGACTGGGTGGCCACACATGGTGACGCTTCACGTGCCGCGGCGAGGCTGTGGCGCATGAGTGGTCGATCGTTGCACGAGGCTGGTGGCGAAGAGCCGTTCGCGCCCGGTGGCGATGCCGCCGTCGTGCTCGATGCGCTCGACCAGCAGGCGGGCCGCCGTCCGCGCCATCTCCGCGAGCGGCTGGCGGACGGTCGTCAGCTGGAAGACCTCCCAGGAGGCCATCGGGACGTCGTCGAAGCCGAGCACCGAGACATCGGCCGGCACGCCGAGGCCGAGCGACTTCACGGCGTCCAGGGCACCGAACGCGATCACGTCGTTGCCGCAGATCAGCGCGGTCGGGGGAGCGGGCGGCCGGAGCAGTTCCCGGGCGTTCTGGTAGCCGGACTGGTGCGAGTACGGCCCTTCGCGGACGAACCGTCCGTCGAGCGCGGCGCCGGCGGCGGCGAAACCGTCGAGGATGCCGGCGTACCGGTCCCGGCTGGTCGAGGTGTTCGCCGGGCCCCGGATGACGCCGACGGACCGGTGCCCGAGGTCGAGCACGTGGCGTGCCGCGGCTCGCCCGCCCTGGTAGTTGTCCGCGATGACGCGGTCGACGTCCATGCCGTCGACGTACCGGTTGAGGAGCACGACCGGCAGGTGCCGCTCGGCGAGGGCCTCGCCGAGCCGCGAGTCGAGCGTGGCCGTGGTGACCAGCACGCCGTCGATCGACCGGTTGAGCAGGTTGACCAGCGCCTCCTGGCCGGTGGGGATGTCGGTGCGCTCGGCGAACAGGACGACCCGGTAGCCCATGATCTGCAGCTCGTCGTGCACCGGCGTGAGCAGCGTCGGGAAGAACGGGTTCGTCAGGTCGGACACGACGACCCCGATCGTGCGCGAGTGCGACGGCGGCGGCGGCGGGGGAGCCGCCCACGCCGAGCGGTAACCCAGCCGCTCGGCCGTCTCCTCGATCAGGCGGCGGGTCTCCTCCCGCACACGGGGATCGCCCCGGAGGGCGCGCGAGACCGTCGACTGGGAGACCCCGACGGCCCGCGCCACGGTCGAGCTGTTCACCTCGGGGCGCGCGCGCCGTCGCCCCGGACCGTCGTTCGTCGTACCCGGCTTCGTGCCCACAGGCGGCCCCGCTCTCTTCCGATGCTCCGGCATCGACCTTGATTCAGGCAAAAATGCATAAGTTATGCATCGGCACGCTAGCCGGTGCCGCGATCGCCGTCAATCCTGATCATCTCGATACACGTGCGGGAATGGCGGAAAATCGGCGCGTTTCGCGCACCGCCGATGTGTGAGCAGCAACGGATCAATGCATAAATTTCAGCAGAATGCTTGACTTGCAACATTAGCCAAGGCATGGTCATGCCTTACACCTCCCGCCACACCACCACCTTCCACCTCACTCACCCCGACCCACCCCCACCCCCAGGTCCGCAGCGCGTCGCACCCAGACCGCGTCCCCGGACCGGTGGAAAGACTCTGGGAGGCCCGAAATGAGCACTCAGCGCATCATCCGCTCCACCCCCATGCGCCTGGCGGCCGCGGCCGGCGCCATCGCCCTGCTGGTCTCCGGCTGCGGATCCCGCCCGGCCGCCAAGCAGGGCGGCGAGGCCAAGGACGCGAACGGCGTCGTCAACATGGTGATGGCCCCGGACCCGGTCTGGAAATGGATGGAGGCCCAGGGCATCAAGCAGGAGATGGAGGAGAAGGCCGGGATCCAGGTCCTCACCTCGTCCTCCTGGGACGAGTTCGGCGTCTACGCCGGCGGCCACGCGGACGTCGTCTCGGCCGCGTCCTACGAGGTGCCCGACCTGGAGAAGCAGACCGGCGAGAAGACGACGATCTTCGGCAAGTACAACTCCGACCGGAGCATCCTGGCCGTGCCGGCCGACAGCGGCGCCAAGACCATCTGCGATCTCAAGGGCAAGAAGATCGTGACGCACAGCGCCGTCTCGATCACCATCATGTGGGGCATCTACGCCCGCAAGTTCTGCGACCTCGAGCTGCGCGCCGGGGGCGGCGACTTCAAGCTGGTGGTGACCGACCCGCAGAACGCCTCCGGGCTGATCGAGCGCGGTGACGCCGACGCCGGGCTGCTGCTGCCCGACTTCTCCATCAAGCAGCTGTCCAGCGGCGCGATCAAGCCGCTCTACGACTCCAAGTCGGTGTCGCAGATCTACGCCGAGGAATTCCTCAAGGACCCGAAGGACGACACCCACCCGCAGAACAACGTCTTCGTCGCCCGCAAGGCGTGGGTCGAGAAGAACCCCGAGGAAGCGTCCTTCCTGATCAAGCTCTGGGACCGCGGCGTCCAGGAGTGGGCCAAGCACCGCGACGAGATCATCAAGGCCTACCCGGAGGACTTCGCCGCCGAGACGCCCAAGGAGAAGGCGTTCATCCAGGACTGGGTGACCAACAAGTACGACTGGTTCGTCGAGTCGGCCTACCTCGACCAGGCGTGGGTGGACACCGAGACCAAGCTGTTCGAGCTGATGAAGGAGACCGGCTACGTCGACAAGAAGACGCCGCCGCTCGACTTCACGATCCTCCCGAAGGCCTGACCTTGAGCCCCGACGCGTCCAGCAGACCCGCCGGGCCGGCCGAGCCGGCCCGGCGCGGCCGAGCGAAGGAGAGACGATGACGGATCAGCTGGTGGACGCGGCTCCGGCCGCGCCCCCCACCGACCGCGAGGCGAGCGCCCGCAGGACCGCCCGGCGGCGGCGGTGGCGGCGCACCGGCCTGCTCGTCCTGGGCTGGGTCGCGATGTACCTGCTGTGGGAGTTCGGCTCCTGGTGGTACGGCTCCCGGCTGCTGCCCCGCCCGCACGAGGTCCTCGCCGAGGCGGTCGAGATCGTCGAGAGCGGGAACTTCGTCACCGACTTCTCGGCGAGCGTGCTGAAGACCTTCGCCGGCTTCGGGGTCGCCGCCGCGATCGGGGCGCCGGTCGGCTACCTGATGGGCCGGTTCGACTACTGGCGGGCCTTCTTCCACGACGGCGTGACGATCGCCGGCACGATCCCGGCGGTCGCCTACGCGGTCCTGTCGCTGATCGTGTTCGGCCTGTCGAACCTCGGGCCGATCCTCGCGGTCGCGCTGGTGTCCACGCCCTATGTCGCGCTCAACGTCGCCGAGGGCATCCGCGGCGTCGACAAGTCCCTGATCACGATGAGCGAGGCGTTCGAGCGGACGTCGCACCAGATCCGCCGCGAGGTGCTGCTCCCGACGATCGTGCCGTTCGTGTTCGCCGCGATCCGGATGTGCTTCGCGGTGGCCTGGAAGGTCGAGGCGCTGACCGAGGTGTTCGGCGGGCGCAACGGCGTCGGCTTCCAGATCCGCACCGAGTACCAGCTCTACAACACCGCCGCCGTGCTCGCGTGGATGGCGCTGTTCATCGTGTTCATGCTCGCCATCGAGCGCCTGGTCCTGTTCAAGACCGAGGCCCGGCTCCTCGCCTGGCGTCCGGACGAGAGGAGTTCCGCGCTGTGAGCAGCACAGTCCAGGCGACCGTCAAGCGGCGCCGCTCGACCAGCGAGATCGAGGAGAGCACGCCCGCCTGGCGCCGGCGGCTCACCTCCGACGCCGCCGCCCGGGTCGCCGCGCTCCTGTCCTTCCTCGTGTTCTGGTCCCTGCTGGCGCTGCTCTTCGAGCGCGTCCCCGGACCGGTCGAGGTGGTGCAGCGGCTCGGCGACGAGTTCTCCCGCGGCGAGGTCTTCGGCAACTTCGGCACGACGCTCTACCGCTTCGGCATCGGGCTGCTGCTCGCGACCGGGGCGGGCATCGTGATCGGCGTGCTGATGGGCCTGTCCCAGCTGTCCCGGGCGTTCTTCGAGAGCCCGGTCCTGGTCGGCCTGTCGATCCCGGCGATCATCTGGGCGTTCCTCACAGTCATGTGGTTCGGGTTCGGCGACATGAGCCCGATCGTCACCACGTTCCTGACCGCGGTGCCGTTCGTGATCGTCAACGTCGCCCAGGGCGTGCGGGGCGTCTCCCGCGACCTGCGCGACATGTCCTCGACCTACGACGTGCCGGTGATCCGCCGCGTCCGCGACCTCGTCCTGCCCGCCGTCACCGGCTACATCGCGGCCGGCGTGCGCTTCGCGATCATCATCGGCTGGAACGGCGTCATCCTCGCCGAGTGGTTCGGCGGCGGCGGTGGCGTCGGCTATCGCGCCCGCTTCTGGTACGACGCCAACCGGTTCGGCGGGTTCGCCGCCTGGGTCGTGCTCTTCGTCGGCTTCATCGTGCTGCTCGACCGGTTCGTGCTCGACCGGGCGATCAGGCGCGCCTTCCGCTGGCGGGACGGCTGATGAACGCCCTACGCCCCGGCCCCGTACGCCCGGACCCCGTCCACCCCCGCCCCGTAAACCCCGGCCCTAGGGAGCACTCGTGGCAATCCTGAACGTGCAGAACCTCGGCAAGACCTTCAACCTGGGCACTCCCCGCGCGAGCCGGGTGCTGGCGGACATCTCCTTCGAGGTCAGCGGCCAGACCTTCGTGTCGATCGTCGGGCCCTCGGGCTGCGGCAAGAGCACGCTGCTCAACATCATCTCCGGCGTCGAGGAGCACACCTCCGGCGAGATCAGCCTGACCAGCGACGACGGCGGCCCGACCCGCCTCGGGTACGTCTTCCAGGACCCGCGGCTGCTGCCCTGGCGCAGCGTCATGCGGAACATGATGTACGTCCAGAACGACAAGAGCGAGGCCACCGTCGCCAGGGTCGAGCGGTACCTGGACATGGTGGGCCTGGCCAAGAGCGCCGACCTCTACCCCGGCCAGCTGTCCGGGGGCATGCAGCAGCGCGTCGGCGTCGCCCGCGCCTTCGCGGTCGAACCCGACCTCCTGCTGATGGACGAGCCGTTCAGCCACATCGACGCGATCACCGCCCGCGCGCTTCGGGCGCAACTGCAGGACATCTGGGAGCAGTCGAAGAAGACCGTCGTCTTCGTGACCCACGACGTCGTCGAGGCGGTCGAACTGTCCGACCGGATCATCGTCCTCCAGCCCGGCGGACTGATCTACGAGGACATCACCATCGACCTGCCCCGCCCGCGCCGGCAGACCGACACCAAGGTGGCCACCCTCCAGGCCGAGGTGCTCGCGCGCCTGGAGGCCATGAAGGAAATGAGCCGCACCGCCGAGTCCGCGGCCTGACGGCGCCCGGACAGTACAGGAGCACGATGACCATCCAGCTGAAGTCCGCCGCCGCCGGCGCGGCGGACGCCCACCGGAACGACGAGGTCTCCGCCGTCGTCCGCGAGGTGATCGAGGACGTCCGCGCGAACGGCGACGAGGCCGTGCGCCGCTACTCCGCGAGGTTCGACGACTGGTCGCCCGAGTCGTTCCGCCTCGCACCCGAGCAGATCGAGGAACTCGTCGCGTCGCTGCCGCCGGAGGTCGTCGACGACATCCGGACGGTGCAGGCCAACGTCCGCGACTTCGCGCAGCGTCAGCGCGGCACCCTCCAGGACCTGGAGGTGGAGACCCAGCCGGGCGTGATCCTGGGCCACCGGCACCTGCCGGTCGCCGCGGCCGGCGCCTACGTGCCCGGCGGCCGCTACCCGCTGACCGCGTCGGCGCACATGACCGTCGTGACGGCGAAGGTCGCCGGGGTCGAGCGGGTCACCGCCTGCACCCCGCCGCTGCGCGGAAGGATCCCGGCGGCGACGGTGGCCGCCCTGCACCTGGCCGGCGCCGACGAGATCCTGCTGCTCGGCGGCGTCCAGGCGGTCGCCGCGATGGCCGTCGGCACCGAGACGGTCGGCCGGGTCGACCTGCTGGCCGGCCCCGGCAACGCCTACGTCGCCGAGGCCAAGCGCCAGCTGTTCGGCGAGGTCGGCATCGACCTGTTCGCCGGGCCGACCGAGATCCTCATCGTGGCCGACGACGCCGCCGACCCGTTCGTGGTGGCGGTCGACCTGCTCAGCCAGGCCGAGCACGGCCCGGACTCCCCGGCGGTGCTCATCACCACCTCCGAGTCCCTCGCCCGCGAGGCCATGGCCCACGTCGACGATCTCCTCCCGGGCATGCCGACCAGCGACATGGCCGGCCCCGCCTGGCGAGACCACGGGGAGGTGCACGTGGTCGAGGACCTCGACGCGGCGTACGCGCTCGCCGACACCTACGCCAGCGAGCACGTGCAGATCCTCACCCGGAACCCGCGCGAGGCGCTGGACAGGATGCGGCACTACGGGGCGCTCTTCCTCGGTGAGGGCACCTGCGTGTCGTACGGCGACAAGGTGATCGGCACCAACCACGTGCTGCCCACCCGCGGCGCCGCCCGGTACACCGGCGGGCTGTGGGTCGGGAAGTACCTCCGCACGGTGACCTACCAGGAGGTCACCGATCCCGCCGCCAGCGCCCGGCTCGGCGAGCTGTGCGGCCGCGCCGCCCGCGTGGAGCTCTTCGAGGGGCACGCCCGCTCCGGCGACGTCCGGGCCGCCAAGCACGCCGGCGCGAAGCCGGCGTGGGCGTCCTGAGCCCGGCCGGTCCCGCCTCCCCAGTCCCAACGAACAGAAGGTCACCGATGCCCAGCGGATCCCACCGAACCGTCGACATCCACGCTCACGTCATCCTGCCCGACTGCCTGCCGCTCGTGGACGGGCTGATGGCGCCGGAGATGGAGCCGTTCAGCTACTACGGCGGCGAGGAGACCAACGCCTACCAGGTCGAGCACGTCCGCGAGATCATGCCGCAGGCGACCGACCCGGAGACCCGGATCGCCGACATGGACCGGATGGGCATCGACGTCCAGGCCATCTCGGTGGCCCCGGCCGGCTACTTCTACTGGGCCGACCCCGAGCTCGCCCGCAAGCTCGCGCGGATGCAGAACGAGAACCTCGCCAAGATCGTCGGCGACCATCCGGACCGGTTCGTCGGGCTGGCCACCGTGCCGATGCAGGACGTCCGGTCGGCGGTCGAGGAACTCGAGCGGTGCGTCACGGAGTACGACTTCCGGGGCGTCGAGATCAACACCAACGTCATGGGGATGGACCTCGACGACCGCCGGTTCCGGCCGTTCTTCGCCAAGGCGGAGGAGCTGGACGTCGTCGTGCTGCTGCACCCCAACGGGTTCACCGGCGGCGAGCGGTTCCGCGAGTACTACCTGACCAACGTCATCGGGAACCCCCTCGACACCACGGTCGCGCTGACCCGGATCATCCACGGCGGCGTCCTGGAGGAGCACCCGGGCCTGAAACTGGTCGCCGTGCACGGCGGCGGCTACCTGCCGTTCTACTCCTCCCGGATGGACCATTCCTATGAGCTGCGGCCGGAGGGACGGCACCACATCTCACGGCCGCCGAGCACCTATCTCAAGCAGATCTACGTCGACTGCCTGGTCTTCGACGCGCCGCACCTGGAGTTCCTGGTCCGGCAGATGGGGGCCGGGCAGGTCGTCGTCGGCACCGACTACCCGTTCGACATGGGCCACTACGATCCCCTCGGGCAGATCGAGGCGACCCGCGGCCTCAGCGACGACGACCGGGAGGCGATCCGCGGCCGGACGGCGGCACGGCTGCTGAAGCTCGCCGACTGAGCGGCCGGCCGGGATCGCGCGCCGTCAGGCCGGGCCGGCGGCGGCGATCCCGGCCAGCACGCACGCCTCGTCCACGTCCGACGTGTCGCCACTGGCGCCGACGGCCCCCAGCAGGGAGCCGTCGGCGCCGTGCACGAGCACACCCCCGGCCGCGGGCGCCAGCCGCCCGCCGGTCACCGCGGCGAGCGAGGCGAAGAACTCCGGCTGCCGCTCCGCCCGCGCGGCGATGTCCCGCGACGACATGCCCATGCCGAGCGCGCCGTAGGCCTTCGCTGTCGCGATCTCGACCCGCAGGATGCCGGCGCCGTCCTCGCGCTTCACCACGACCACATGACCGCCCGGATCGAGCACCGCCACCGCGAGCGGCGCCGCCCCGGCCGCGCGCGCGTGCCGCAGCGTCCCGGTGGCGACCGCCTCCGCCTGCGCCAGGGTCAGCATCGCTCCTCCGACTCGATGATCTCGAGCAGCGCGGCGGCGTCGGCATCGGCCCACCCGGCCGCCACCGCCTTCTCGTACAGCGGCAGTGTCGCGTCGAGCACCGGCGTGGCGACTCCGACCGACGCGGCCAGCTCCTGCACCAGCGAGACGTCCTTGACGAACATCGACACCCGCGCGGTCGCCGGGCGGTAGGCGCGATCGGCCATGAGCGGCCCGCGCTTGTCGAAGATGACCGACCCGCCCGCCCCGTCCCGGACCGTCTCGTAGAGGACGGCCGGGTCGAGCCCGGCGGCCACGCCGAGCGCGAACGCCTCCGCCGCCGAGGCGTTGTGGATCGACACCAGCAGGTTGGCGACCAGCTTCATCATGGTGCCGTGGCCGAACGGCCCGACAAACCGCACCGACCGGGCGAACGCCGCCAGCACCGGACGGGCCTTCTCGAACGCCGTCCCGTCGCCGCTGCCGAGCACCACCAGGTCGCGGTGGCGGGCCTGCGCGCCGGTACCGCTGAGCGGGCAGTCGAGCAGCGGCACGCCGGCCTCGGCGAGCAGGTCGCGGCACTCCTGCTTCACGGCCGGCGACAACGTCGACGTCTCGACGACGACGAGGCCGGACGGCTGCGCGGCGGCCAGGCCGCGGCACACCTCCAGGGCCGCCGCGGCGGACGGAAGCGAGGTGACCACGACCGCCGACTCGTGCGCGAGGGCCGCGAGGTCGCGGGCCGGGCGTCCACCCCGGGCGACGAGGGCGTCGACCGCGGACCGGACCGGATCGGCGCCGGTCACGTCGAAGCCGGCGGCCAGCAGGTGGCCGGACATCGCCGACCCCATGATCCCGAGGCCGACCACGCCGACCGTCATCACGTCCATCTGGGCTGTCGTCATCCGGCCACGCTAGGACGGGCCGGGCCGGGCCGGGGTGTCGGAAGGCGTCAGTGCCGGGACGCCGGACTGCCGGTGCCGGGAGTTCCAGGTCAGAGCCGGCGCAGCAGCAGATCGCAGGCGATGCGGACGTCGGGACGGTCGAGGCGCAGCCCCGACACCGCGGTGATCCGGGTGAGCCGGTGCCGGACGGTGGTGACGTGCACGCCGAGTTCGCGGGCCGCCGCCGAGGCGCTGCCGCACGCCGCGAGGTACGCGCGCAGGGTCCGCTCGAGCTCGCCGCCTCCCGGACGGCCGTCCGGGTCGCCGCCGCCGTCGGCCGCGCGCAGCCGGTCGAGCCCGGACAGCCGGGCGCCCGCCGGGAGGGTGGCCACCACGTCGGCGACGAGCACCTCGGCATCGACGTCGGCGTAGGCGACGAACGCCCCGTCGCGACCCGACACGGTGATCGCGGCGGTCGCCTCGGCGCGCAGCCGCGGCAGGACGGCGAGGCCGGCGCCGACCGAGCTCGCCGCGACCCGCATCGCGCGCAGGGGGCCGTCGCCGGCCAGCCTGAGCACTTCGTGGCCGAGCCGTGCGGCCGCCTTCGCCGACTCGTCCGCCCGCAGGGCCACCAGGGCGAGGCCGCCGTCGCCGTGCGCGGTCACCGCCCAGCGGTGCTGGAACGAGTCGAGGCAGAGCCGGAGGTGTTCGAGCAGGCGCGTCCCGCCGGACTCCGCCCCGCCGGATGCCGTCCCGCCGGCGGCGGACAGGACCATGAAGCGGCCGTCCCGGTCGAAACCGAGCCGGTCGGCGGCGGCCGGCGCCCCGGGCAGCCCGTCGAGCAGCGTGGCGGTGAGCCGCGCCCGATGCGCCTCCGCGGCGTCCAGCCGCTCGAGATGCCGGAGGAGCGCGGGCGTCTCCTCGTCCACGGCGCGGCGGAAGGCGGCGGCCGCCCCGGCACCGAGCGGCCGCTCGCCCTCCGCGACCCAGACGAACCCGAGCAGGCGGCCCCCGGCCCGGAACGCCGTGATCAGCCGGCGGCGCGCCTCCCACGGGCCGTCCGGCAGGTCGACGACGTCCGCGGTGCCGCGAAGCCGGTCGAGGCTGCCCGTCCGGACCAGGTGTTCGAGCCACACGCCCGGGATGCGGCGGCCGAGGATCGCCTCCGCCCGGCCGCGGTCCAGCGGCCGGGCGAAGGCGCTGTGACCGAGCACGTGGAACGACGCGTCCTCGATGATGACCGGCCCGCCGGCCTTCGCGGCGATCCGGTCCGCGATGTCGAACGGCGGCGCGAGGGTCTGTTCACCGATCGGAGCGTCCATGGCCGCCAATCTACTTCGATCAGAGCGACCACGCTGCGTGCCACCGACCTAGAGTTCCCTCATCCAGCCGCCTCGGCCAATGGGGCGGCTTGCCGGCAGGGAGCGCCCGACATGCGATTCGTCGACCTTTCACAGGACATCTACCAGGGGATGCAGGTCTACCCCGGGCACCTCAAGACCGTGGTGTTCGACCACGCCACCCACGAGGAGACCGCACCCCGCTTCACGGGCGGCTTCTCGTTCCAGACCAAGGGCATCATCGTCAACGACAACGGCCCGACCCACGTCGACTCCTTCTCGCATCTCGACCCCGACCCGTCCGCGCAGACCATCGACCAGATGTCGCTGGACCTGTTCTACGGCCCGGCGGTCTGCCTCGACGTCGCGCACGTCGGCGCCGGCCAGGACATCACCGCCGAGCACCTCGACGCGGCGCAGGACGCCGTCGACGTGACCGTCGAACGCGGCGACATCCTGCTGCTGCACACCGGGACGCACGGCCGATACGCCGGGCGGCCGCGATACCTCACCGACTTCCCCGGCCTCGGGGAGAGCGGCAGCGAATGGATCGTCGAGCACGGCGTGAAGACGTTCGGCGTGGACAGCCCCACACCCGACAACCCGACCAGCAAGTCCTACCCGTGCCACATGATGTGCCGTCGCCACCACATCACCCACTACGAGAACCTCACCAACCTCGACCAGCTGATCGGCCGGCGGTTCACGTTCGCCGGCTTCCCGCTGAAGGTGCTCGGCGCCCACGGCGGCCCGACCCGCGCCGTCGCCCTGCTGGACGGTCCGGCGTGACCACCACCGGCCCGTCCAGCGTCCCGTCCGCCGGCCCGTCCGCCTTCCCGGGCGACCGGGTGGCCGGCCGCACCGCCCTCGTGACCGGCGGCGGCAGCGGGCTCGGCCGCGCGATCGCCCTGGCCCTCGCGGCCCGCGGCGCCCGGGTGATCGCGGTCGGCCGCGGCCGGACCCGGCTCGATGCCGTGGCGGCCGAGGCCGAGGGCATGCCCGGGAGCGTCCGGGCCGCTGTGGCCGACGTGGCCGACCCGGCCGGCGTCGCCGCGCTGGCCGCGGAGGTCTCCGGCGAGACGGTGGAGATCCTCGTCAACAACGCCGGCGTCCCCGGGCCCGTCGCGCCGCTGGTCGACATCGAGCCCGACGAGTGGGACGAGGTCTTCGCCGTCAACGTCCGCGGCATCTACCTGATGTGCCGGGCGTTCCTTCCGGCCATGGTCGAGCGGGGCGCGGGAGACGTGATCAACCTGGCGTCGGTGAGCGGCAAGCGCCCGCTGACCCGCCGCACGCCGTACACCGCGTCGAAGATGGCGGTGATCGGGCTGACCACGACGCTGGCGTACGAGGTCGGCCCGGCGGGCGTCTCGGTGAACTGCCTGTCGCCCGGCCCGGTCGAGGGGCCGCGGATGACCCGCAACTTCACACTGGAGGCCGAGCGCACCGGGACGACGTACGAGGAGGCCGAGGAGGCGTACACGTCGCGGGCGGCGCTGCACCGGATGCTCACGGAGGACGAGGTGGCCGCCGCCGTTGTGGCGATGCTGCACATGCCCGGCCTGTGCGCGGCCGACATCGACCTGTCGGCGGGGATGGTGGCGCGCTAGGCGTGCCCGGGGCTGCCGTGACCCCGCGCCGAGGACGGGCCGGCCCGGCTTCAGCCCTGGCTGAGGAGGTAGTCGAGCACGACGGCATGTGACGACGCGAGGTGGGCGCGGGTGAGCTCGGCGGCGGCCGGTGCGTCCTGCGCCTTCACCGCGTCCAGGATCTGCCGGTGCTCCTCCTGCAGGTGCCCGGACCGGCCGATCACATCGAGGTGGAGGTAGACGTAGCGGTCGGTGAGCCGCCGCAGCTGCTCGACCAGCGCGATCATGCGCGGCCGTCCGGCCAGCGTGTAGACCTCCGCGTGGAAGGCCGCATTGGTCTCCAGCCAGTCGCCCGGCCGGATGTCCGGGTCGTCCATCAGCGCGAGCAGGCGGGTCATCCGCGCGACGCCGGCCCGGCCGACCCGCGGGACACCGAGCCGGGTGGCGATCGGCTCGACCGCCTCGCGCAGTTCGTACAGCTCCTGCAGGTCGTCGATGGACAGCGGGGTCACCACCGCGGTGGTGCCGCGCAGCTCGACCAGCCCCTCGCCGGCGAGCTGCCGGAGGGCGTCGCGGACCGGGATGCGGCTGACGCCGTACTCCTCGGCCAGCCCGGACTGCGACAGCGCGGATCCCGGCGGGAGCAGCCCGCCGGACACGCGCTCGCGCAGGCTTCCCGCCACTCGCGCGGCGGCCGACTCGGTGGTCACGTGAGCAGTCTGCCGTAAAACCACGTCAGCCCTCGCCGCGCCGGAGCGAGCCGACCACGAGCCGGTCGATGGACACGTCGAGGGCCCGCTCGTCGCCGACGTCGCCGAACACCCGGAGCATGTCCTTGATGTCGCCGTGCACCCGGGGGCTGTGGCCGCGCAGCCGCGCGACCATCTCGTCCACTCGCCCGGTCAGGGCGGCACGTGTCTCGACCACCTCGTTCAGCAGGCCGAGTTCGGCCGCCCTGCCGGCGGGCAGCGGCTCTCCCGTCGCGGTGAGCCAGAACGCCTGCCGGCGGCCGACCACGCGAGGCAGCCAGGCGAGGACCAGTGCCGGCGCGAGGCCGATCCCGACCTCGGGGAAGCGGAACGTCGCGTCGCGCACCGCCACCGACACGTCGAACGCCGCCACGACGCCGACGCCGAACCCGGCCGCGTCGCCCTGCACCTCGGCGACGGTCACCAGCCGCGTCCGCCGGGCGGAGCGGGTGAGATCGGCGAGTGCCTCGGCCTCCGCCCGCACCTCGGCCGGGCTCGACCCGCCGCGGTCGCGGCCGAGGCAGAACGCCTCGCCGTCCGCCCGCAGCCGCAGCACGTGCGCGCCCTCCGGCGGGTCGTCCAGCACGGCCGTCAGCTGTTCGCACAGCGCGATGCTGAACAGGTTGCCCGGGGGACGCGACAGCTCGGCCAGGATCACGCCGTCCTCTACAGGGTGGATGGTCAGCTCGCTCATCAGTTCAGCCTTCCGGTCGTTTTTCCGCCGTACCAGTCGACGTCGTCGGGTGCCGTGCGGACGGTCACCGCACGCACGTGGGTGAAGTCGTGGAACGACTCCCAGCCGCCCTCGCGGCCGATGCCGCTCTCCTTGAGACCGCCCCAGGGGGAGGACGGGTCCAGGCGGTGGTGGTCGTTGACCCAGACCATCCCCGCCTCCAGCCGGGACGCGACCCGGTGGGCGCGGGCGATGTCGCGGGTCCAGATCGCGGAGCCGAGGGCGTACGGGGAGTCGTTGGCGATCGCGACGGCCTCGTCCTCGTCGTCGAAGGGGATTACCACCACGACGGGCCCGAAGATCTCCTCGCGGGCCACGGCCATGTCGTTGGTGACGTCCGCCAGCACGGTCGGCTCCACGAAGAAGCCGCCCTCCAACCCGGGCACGGTCGCGGCGCCGCCACCGGTGACGACGCGGGCGCCGGCCTGGACGGCGCCGCCGATGCGGGCGAGGATCCGGTCCCGGGCCCTGCCGGAGATCACCGGGCCGAGCTGCGTGGACTCCTCCGCGGGGTCGCCGATGCGGATCCCCTCGGCGATGGCGGTCAGCGCACTGAGGAACTCGTCGTGGACGCTGCGCTGCACCACCAGCCGGCTGCCCGCGATGCAGGTCTGGCCGGAGCCGATGAAGCCGCCGAACGCGGCGCCGCGCGCGGCCACACCGGCCGGGGTGTCGCCGAAGACGAGGACCGGCGACTTGCCGCCGAGTTCGAGGGTGGTCCTGGCGAAGCGGCGCGCCGCCGCGAGCGCGATCGACCGGCCCGGTTCCGTGCCGCCGGTGAACACCACCTTCTTCACCTGCGGATGCTCGGTGAGGGCGGCGCCGACGACCGGGCCGAGGCCGTTCACGACGTTGAGCACGCCGTCCGGGACACCGGCCTCGCGGGCGATGTCGGCCAGCAGCATCGCGGTGAGCGGGGTCTGCTCGGACGGCTTCAGCACCACCGAGTTGCCGGTCGCGAGCGCGGGCGCGAGGGACTTCGACGCGATCATCATCGGGTGGTTGAACGAGGCCAGGATCGTGACGACGCCGAGGGGGAGCCGGGTGGTGTAGGAGTGGTAGGGCCCCGGCATCGGCACCACCGCGTCACGGTCGGCGAGCAGCAGCGAGGCGTTATAGCGGTACCACTCGGGCAGCCTGGTGATCTGGGCCTTGGTCTCGGTGAGCGGCCGGCCGTTGTTGGCGGTCTCCAGCCGGTAGAGGTCGCTCATCCGTGCCGCGATCCCGTCGGCGAACCGGTGCAGGATCCGCGACCGCTCATGGATCGGCATCCGGCTCCATACGCCGGAGTCGAAGGCGTCCTGCGCCGTCCGGACGGCCAGCTCGACATCGTCCCGGTCGGCGCTGTCGGCGACCGCCAGCAGGCCGCCCGTCGCGGGATTGACGACATCGAGCCGGGGACCTCGCCCCGCCACGGTCCGGCCGCCGATGCGCAGTCCGGTCGCCAGCGGCCCGGACGGCAGTTCGACCGTCGGAGGGATCTCGGCCGGGGTCATGACGCCTCCCTGTTGTATACATCCGAGGCAGACCGTATACAGCCCTTTCGGCATAGGTCAATGCCGTCACGGGTGCGGTGAGGCGACGGAGGACCCGGCGGCGCCGACCATCGAGGTGACCGGGGTGACGGCTTGCGTCATTCCCGGCCCGCGGATTCACGGGCAGCGCCACTGCCCGGACACGGCTTGCGAACGAGACTGCCGGTACGCCGGGACGGACCGCCCCGGAACGCCGGGACAGAACGCCCGGGGCGACGTACAGGAAGCGAGAGAAAGCCGTGAGACTGGGTTACTTCTCGATGCCGCTCCACCCCCGTGGCCGGAGTTGGGCCGAGACCCTCCAGGAGGACCGCGAGGCCGTCATCCTGGCGGACTCGCTGGGTTACCACGACGCGTTCATCGGAGAGCACCTCACCGACCAGCACGAGAACATCACCAACAGCCTGCTCTTCCTCGCGACGCTGATCTCCGACACGCGGCAGATCCGGCTGGCGACCGGCACCACGAACCTGTCGCAGCAGCACCCGGTGCTGGTGGCGGCGAACTCGGCGATGTTCGACCATCTGTCCGGCGGCCGGTTCATCCTCGGCGTCAGCCCGGGCGCGCTGAGTTCGGACGCGGAGGTGCTCGGCATCCTGCACGAGGACCGCAACGGCATCTTCGCCGAGGCGATCGACGTGATCACGAGGATCTGGGAGCTGGACCCGCCGTACTCGATCGACCTGCCGGACAACCGGTTCAAGGTCACCACCGAGACCACCCTGGACCCCGACCTGGGCGTCGGCGTCCTGCCGAAGCCGCTCCAGCGGCCCCGCCCCGAGATCGTCGGCACCGTCGTCGCACCGTTCTCCAAGGGCGTCATCGCGATGGGCCGGCGGGACTTCCACCCCCTGTCGGCCAACTTCCTGCTCCCGCAGTGGGTGGCCACGCACTGGCCCAACTACGTCCAGGGCAAGGAGGCCGCCGGCCGGGCGGCCGACCCCGCCGACTGGCGCGTGGCCCGCACGGTGTTCGTCGCCGACGACCCGGCGGTGGCGCGGGCCTACGGCCGCGACTACGAGAACAGCCCCTACCGGTTCTATTACTCGCAGATGCTGACGAAGATGCGGAAACTCGGGCGTCTCGGGCTGTTCACGACGCATCGCGACCAGCCGGACGAGGAGGTCACGCTCGACGGCGTCCTCGACGAGCTGGTCATCACCGGGACGCCCGAGTCGGTCACCGAGCAGATCCTCGCCTTCCGCGAGGAGATCGGGGAGTTCGGCGAGCTCGTGTACGCCGGGCTGGACTGGGTCGACCCGCAGCTCGCCCGCCGCTCGATGGAGCTGATGGCGCAGAAGGTCATGCCCGCGGTCAACGCGTCGCTGGGCTCGTCGGCATGACCGACCGCCTGCCGATGCCGCCGGACGCCCAGCTCACGGAAGACCAGCGCGAGGCCGCCGCGCGCCTCGCCTCCGGGCCGCGCGGCGCGGTGTTCGGGCCGTTCGTCCCGCTGCTGCGCAGCCCGGAACTGATGACCCGGCTCCAGTTGGTCGGGGAGTACCTGCGGTTCGACGGCGCACTTGACGACGATCTCGTCGAACTGGTGATCCTCTACATCGCCCGGGCCTGGGACCAGGATTTCGAGTTCGGTCACCACAGGCCGCTGGCGTTGGCGGCCGGGCTTCCCGAGGATGTCGTCGACGCCGTGGCTCGGGGCGTCCGTCCGCTGGGCGGCCGCCCCGAGGTCGGGCTCGTGTACGACCTGCTGGACGAGTTGCACACCACGCGCCGGGTCTCCGACACGACCTACGCCCTCGCCGTGGAGGCGCTGGGGGAGGTGCGCGTCGTCGAGGCGGTCGGCACGGCCGGCTACTACACCACCTTGGCGATGACGATGAACGCGGCGTGTACGCCCCCGCCCGACGGGGCGCCGCGACTGCCGGCGCGGGAGCGAGGATGACGGCTCCGTCGAAGCCTCCGCTGGTCCTTCTGCACCCGCTGGGAGTCGATCACCGGTTCTGGCGGCCCGTGGTCGAGGCGTTGCCCGCTGGCATGGGCGACGTGATCGTCCCCGACCTGCTGGGGCACGGGGCCGCCCCGCCGCCGCCGCGGCGTGCGTCGATCGACGACTTCGCCGACGCGGTCGAGACCGGCATCGCCCGGCACGGCCGGGTCCACCTCGTTGGGATGTCGCTCGGCGGCCTGGTCGCGCAGGTACTCGCCGCCCGGCGCCCCGACCTGGTGGAGCGGCTCGTCATCGCGGACTCCGTGGCCGTCTACCCCGGAGCCATGCGGGCGATGTGGCGCGACCGGGCGGCCAAGGTGCGGCGCGAAGGCATCGAGGGCGTCGTCGAGGCGACGGAGGCGCTGTGGTTCTCCCGGATGTTCCGCCGGGACGAGACCGATGCGGTCGCGCGCGTGCGCCGCATCCTCCTCTCCTGCGACCCCGAGGGGTACGCCCGCACGTGCGGGGCCTTGGCGGTCGTGGACACCACCGACGCGGTGAGGTCGATCACCGCACCCGTCCTGGTGACGTGCGGCGAAGACGACGCGCCGCCGTTCCGGCAGGCGGCCCAGTGGTTCGGCGAGACGCTGCCGGAGCCGACGGTGGCGTGGCTCCCGGGCGGGCACGCCACTGCATACGAGCACCCGAAGCGGTTCGCGGACCTGGTGGCGGACTTCCTCTCCTGACTCTCCCGACCGTCCGCGCTCTTCGGTCAGGACGGATCGCCCACCCGCTCCACGAGCCCGGACCGGGCACTGCGGGTGATCGCCTCGAACGCCTCGACGTTGTGCAGCATCTCCTCGTACGGCACCGGGTACGGCGTCCCACCGGCGGCCGCACGCGCGAACGCCTCGATGTTCTCGCGGACGCTCGGGTGCGGCGGAAAGAACACGCTCTCGGGTTCCGCGCCCCGGCGCACCGTCGTGACGTCCCAGCCCCGGGGGTCCTCAGGATGGTTGCGGTCGCGGATCTCGACCCACGCCTTGGACCCGAGCACCGTCAGCCGCCCGGCGAACGGCGTGGTCAGGACGGCCGTGATCATGGCGGTCCGGCCGTTCTCGAAACCGAGGGTGACCGTGAGGGTGTCGCCGTTCGCGAACGCCGTGGCATGCGTCCCGAGTCGGGCCCACACCTCCACCGGCCGGCCGAGAACGGCGATCGCCAGGTCCACCATGTGGATGCCGGTCGCCGACAGCGGGCCCACCGGTGCGTCCGCGGCGGACAGCCGCCAGTTGTCGGCGGGCAGGTCCAGGAACTTGTCCTGGCTGAAATTGCCCTCGAACACCAGCGGCGTGCCCAGCTCGCCGCTCCGGCACATCTCCCGCAGCCGCCGGACGGCCGGCTCGAAGCGGCGCTCATGGCCGATGCCGAGCTGCACCCCCGCCGCCTGCACCGCCGCGATCGCGGCCCGCGCCTCGCGGGCGGTGGCGGCCAGCGGCTTCTCGCAGAACACGTGCCTGCCGGCCTCGGCCGCGGCCACGATCTGCTCCGCGTGCATCCGGTGCGGCGAGCAGAGGACCACGGCGTCGACGGTCTCGTCCGCGAGAGCCTCGTCCAGCGAGGCCGCCACACGGACGCCGCGCGCGGCCACGTCCGCACGGGCGGACTCGGCGACGTCCACCCCCAGGACGACCCGCACGTGCTCACTCTCGGCCAGGTCGGTGACGATCTTCCGGCCCCACCATCCGAGGCCCACGACGGCTGTGTTGATCACCCTTGAAGTCAAGCCCCGGCACTCGGGAAGGCGCACTCTCCCGCGACGTCACATCCAGCCGCCGCGATGGCGGAATCCGTCAGTCCCCCTGGACGCCTCGCAGGGTAGGACGGGCCGCCTTACGGCCCCCGGCACCCGCGCATCGGCCGTCTCACGGCATGCGTGAGTGCCTGCCGTACCGGCCCTTTGTTCAATGGCACTACCCAGGCCGGCCTGCCGGTCCCGTTAGCGACGACGGAGGTAGGAATGGAACTCGCCCACGGCAGGCAACCGGTGGACGCCGCCCACTTCCGGCACGTTGCCGGCCACCTCGCCAGCGGGGTCACCGTCATCACGACCGAAGCGGACGGCAAGCGCCACGGCATGACCGCGAGTTCCGTGACGTCGCTCTCGCTCGACCCGCCGACGATGCTCGCCTGCGTCAACAACGCCGTCCCGACCGCGAAGGCCGTGTCGGCGTCCGGCCGGTACGTCGTGAACGTGCTCGGAGAAGCCCAGGGCGAACTCGCGAAGCAGTTCGCCATCGCCAGCCGCGACAAGTTCCGCGATGTCGCCGTGCACACCGGGACGCTCGGGCTGCCGCTGCTCAGCGACGCCCTCGCGCACATCGAGTGCGAGGTCGTCGAGTCGGTCGCCGGCGGCACCCACACGATCTTCCTCGGGCGGGTGGTGTCCGCGACCGCCGGCGGGGGACAGCCGCTGACGTACTTCTGCGGCGGCTTCGGCCGGTTCGAGTTCGCTCGCGACGACGAAGTCTACGGTCGCGCCCGCGAACTCGTCCTGAGCCGTGCCTACCCCGCCGACCATGCGCTGCCGCTCGCGGAACTGGCCGAGCAGCTCGGTGTCGACCAGGCGGCCGCCTTCTACGCGCTGACCCGGCTGTCGGCGGACTGGCTGGTCCGCCGCGACCCCGACCGCGGCTACGTCATCGCGCCGTTCGACGTGCGCACCTCCGACGAGACCTTCGACGCCCGGCTCGCGATCGAACTCGGCGCCATCGCGCTCTCGATCCACCGGGTCACCGACGAGGAGGTGGAAGAACTGCGCCGCCGCTTCGACACCATGGCCGCACTACTCGTCGGCGACCGGTTCGTGGACTTCGACCGCTACCTCGACGCCAACTACGCCTTCCACGAATACCTCGTGTCCCTCGTCCGCAACCCGCTGCTCACGTCGATGTTCGGCCGCCTCAGCATCAAGAGCGTGATGACACGCTCATTCGGCTCGACGCCCGAGACATCTCAGCGGTTCGTGCAGGCCCAGGGCCGCCTAGTGGACGCCTTCGGCCAACGCGATGCCCACGCCGCGAACCAGGCCGCCATCGACTACTGCGAACTGGCGAAGGAGCGCGTCCGCGAAATCCTGGCCGCCACCGGCGGCCGCCTCTAAAGGACACGCCCCGCGCGGGCCTTTCCGAGCCTTCGGAACCGCTCCAAGCGCCGCCCGAAGCCGCCCGCCTGCACGCAGTTCGGGCATCGCGGTTCGGGCATCGCGGTACTCGCCGCCGCGGGGCCGGCCGGCATCGGCGGGCTCGCCGCCGCGGTGGCGCCGGACGCCGGGTCGGCCGGGCGGGCCCTCTGCTCGGCCGGCTGCTCAGCCAGTGCCGAGGGGCGTCTTGGTGAGGCGGATGGTGCCGTCCTCGCCGGGGCGGGGGGCCGGCCGGTATCCCTCGCTCCGGTAGAGCGCGATGTTGTTCCGGCTGCCCGCCCCCGTGGACAGGACGATGTGGCGGCAGGTCGGGTCGGCGGCGGCCTCCGCCTGGTGGAGCAGCCAGCGTCCCAGGCCGCGTCCGCGCAGATCGGGGACGACGCCGAGCCGTCCCACGTGCCATTCGGCGTCGTCGCGGCGGGTCCGCACCATGCCGAGGAGCCGGCCGTCCCGCCATAGCCCGATCGCGTGCCAGTTCGCGAGCCAGTCACGTACCTGCTCGACGGACTCGTGCAGCGCGGGGACGGTCAGGGGGTCGTTGGCGAGAGCCTCGTCCACCCAGCAGCACCGTTGCAGGACGGTCACCTCGGGGGCGTCGTCCGGCGTCAATCGCCGCAGGTAGGATCCCGGCTCGGGTCCGGCCTGCGAGGTGGGCCGTGCGCGCTCTCGCATCGGCCGGAGCGCGTGGGCGACCCGGACCAGTTCGTCCAGGACGGCGATCGCGGCCTTGCCGGCAGCGGCGGCGGGACGCACTCGCCCGTCGCGCACGTCGTCGGCGATGCGGAGCGCGACCGTGGATCCCAGCGGTACCAGGCGCAGTGTGGTCACCACTTGTTTGGCGTGCTGCACCGCCCGTGTGCCCGCCGAGGTGTTGCCGTAGCTGATGAAACCGACCGGTTTCCACGCCCACTCGCTGGAGAGGTAGTCCAGCGCGTTCTTCAGGGACGCCGGCATCCCGTAGTTGTACTCCGGTGTCACGACGATGAGGCCGTCCACGGCGTCCACGATCGCGCTCCACCTGCGCGTGTGCTCGTGGCGGTACACGCCCGCGGACGGATGCTCCTCCTCGTCGAGGAACGGGAGATCGAGGTCGGCGAGGGCCACCGGCACCAGTTCGGCGCCGAGTTCGGCGGCGCGGGGCGTGATCGTCTCGGTCAGCCACGCCCCCACCGCGGGGCCGAGCGCGCCGGGGCGGGTGCTGCACACCAGCACGAGGATGCGAGCCTGTTTCGTTGACATGTAAACGAATGTAGGAGATAGGTTGTTTACATGTCAATGAAACCGTCGCATGAGTCCGTGCGCTGGCTGACTCCGGACGAGGAGCGGGCGTGGCGGGCCTTCCGCCGCATGATGACCGCCGTCCAGACCGGCACCGCGCGCGACCTCGCCCGGGTCGGTCTCTCCGAGCCCGACTACGAGGTGCTCAGCACGCTGTCGGAACGGCCGGACCACGCCGGCACCCTGCACGGCCAGGCCGCGAAGATGGGCTGGTCGCGCAGCCGCCTGTCCCGGCACGCCTCCCGCATGGAGGCGCGCGGCCTCATCCGCCGCGTACCCGACCCGGCCGACGGAAGGGGCTGCCTCCTCGTCCTCACCGAACACGGCCTGGACACCCTGATGGACGCCGCCCCCGCACACGTGGAATCGGTGCGCCGCCATTTCATCGATCTTCTGGCACCGGACGACCTCGCTGCCCTGGAGCACATCGCCGCCAAGGTGAAGGCCCCAGACGAGCCGCACCGGCCACTCCAGCCCTGACGCCGTCCGCTCGGCCGTTCCGAGACCGGAGTACGGAGGCCCTGGCGGTCGAGCATTACCGATCGCCCCGCAGAACAGCGAGGCGACGGTTTTCCATGGTTGGTCGACCGTCACCTATCAGGAGTACGCGCACCCACGTGAGCTAACGACAGGACGCCCAGCCGCCCCGAAGACCCGCAACCTCCGCATGCGAACCCCCGATCTTCCGATCGCAGTGCCGTGCTGCAATCATCGTCTCCTCCATTGCGGCGGTGTTCACCCGGCCCCGACTCGCCCGCGTACGAGGCGTCCAAGGGCGCCGTGTCGATGCTCACCCGCTCGCTGGCCGCGTCCTACGCCCTCGCGTCGGCATCAACGCCGTCGCACCCGGAGCGGTCGAAAACCGGCCCCTCCCTGGCCGACCTGCACTTCCCGCGAGCGATGCTGCGGCTCCCGCATCCCCCGCCCGTCGCCGCCCCGGAGGACGTCGCCGCCGTAACCGCGTTCTTGCTCGGCGACGATGCCCCGGCTACCTGACCGGGCAAGTGATAACCGTTGACGGCGGCCTGTCCCTGAAACTCACCTGACCGGCCCCGAACTTGCGCCTTCCCGCACCGGCTACAAGAGCCGCCGCCATTCACGAGCGCACCCGCGCGTCCGGCGCCGCCGCCACCCGGCTACGCCGGATCGTCCCCGCCGGCGCCCACGCCTACAGCAAGGCCGCCGACCAATGGCCACCCACCGCACCGCCGCTCCTCGACCGCAGGGAAGGCGCCCTGGTATGGGACTTCGGCGGTCACCGCTACATCGACCGGTTCACCGAGCTGACCTGCCGCCCGCTCGACCACGCCCACCCCGCCGTGACCGGCGCGGTAACCCGCGCCCTCACCCGCGGTACCGCCTTCCGACTACCGGCCCGCGCGGAACTCGACGCGGCCGAGACGTTTCTGAGCACGGTCGCCGCACCCGACGAAATGGTGAAGTTCGCCAAGAATGGCTCCGACACCATCGACGGCGCCCTCAAGCTCGCCCGCTACGCCACCGGCCGCACCTTGGTCGCCAAGTGCGAGTGGCACCCCCCGAACCTGGGGCCAGGACGCTGAACTTCTCCTACAACAACGTCGGTGACGTCGAGCGGCTCTGCGCCGCTCACGGCGACGACCTGGCCGCCGTCATTCTCGGACCAGTCCGGTTCACCCCACCCGCCCCCGCCTTCTTCGCGCGCCTGCGCCACCTGTGCACTTGAAGGGCCCCACCGGAAACACCAGCGTCAACGCCCGACAGTTGAAGACGCTGTTCCTGGACCTGATGATCCGCTCCGGAACCCTGGTGCGCGGCATCTTCTATCCCACGGCCGCGCACACAGGCCAGCACCTCGAGATGACCGTCCACACCGCCCGGCGTGCCGCGACGGAATGCGCGCGGGCTCTGGACGGCCGAACCAGCCCGCTGCAGCGCACCGCCCGCTGTAGAGCGGACGGCTACTCGCGGACAGCGCTGTACCCGGCGCTACCCGCCCGCAGCATCGCGGCCACACCGTCGGGATACAAAGGCATCCGCTCACTCACCTTGTCCACCGGCACTCAGGACGCAAGCGTCACATCCTCGTCACCACGTCCAGCGGCCAGCGGCTGCCCTCCCGACAGTTGGCGTGGAAGACGACGAACAGATCGTGCAGCTCAGCGTCCAGACGCTCGCTGACATGGACGACAGCACCGACCGCGATGTCGACACCGGCTCCTCCCGAGTCTCCCCGGCAGACTCCAGGTGTCACGGTTGCGCACCAGCAGCACCGCTCACGTCGGCGACCAGGGCATACGCGACGTCGACGCGCTCGGCAGGCGGCGTCACATCCTCCAAGTTCTTCATTGCGGTGGTCAACGCAGGCTCGACGGTCCACGGCGCCGCTCTCGCAGAACTGCAGGATCACCTGCCAGCCGTGAACTTGAATGAAGCAGTGACAGCGCGGATGCTCGTGGTGACGCGGCCAGCGGACTGCCCCGCGCACTGGCTGACGCCTGAAACCTCTGCCCTCGTAGGCTCAGATGTCGAGTTCACCGCTGGTGAACCGGTGCGCCAGTTCCCGCCACGTCTTGCGGTCGACGAGAAGGGGCACGCCGTTAGGACGCTTGGAGTCGCGGACGGCGATCATCCCCGAGACGTGGGCGAGTTCGACACAGTCGCTGCCACTGGCACTGCTCCGGCTGGCCTTGCGCCAACGAGCCTTGGAGAGGTCATCGTGGAGGCTCATGGGATTGCTGGTGCTCCTTGGCGATGTCGGCGATCAGGGCGAGCGAGTCCCCCTCGGAAAGGGCTTGCTCGCAAATGCGGTCAAATCTCACGTTACCGCGCGCGACCTGACCGACGTCTTCGACATAGATCTCCCCGCCCATGCCTTCCAGGTAGATGACGTCCTGGTCGAGTTCCCCCGCGAAGCTCAGCGCGACGAAGGGGCCGTCCATCCCCGCGTGCTCGCCCACCGAGATGGGCATGACGCGGATGCTGATGTTGGGTTTGGCGGAGGCGCTCACGAGCGCTTCAAGCTGCCGGGCCATGACCTGCGGTCCGCCCACCGCGCGCCTGAGCACGGACTCGTCCAGGACGACCGTGTACGAAGGGGCGTTCTCCCGCTCCAGGATCGCACGGCGCGCCATGCGTGCCTGGAGGCGTCGTAGCAGGACGTCTTCGGAGTCTTCTGGGCTCAGGATCCGGATGAGCGCCAGCGCGTAGTCGCTGGTCTGCAGCAGACCGGGTATGAACTGGACCTGCCAGTTGCGGATCGCGGTGGAGTCGTCCTCAAGCTCGGCGAACGATCCGGTCAGGACGTCGTTGAACGCCGACCACCAGCCGCGCTTGCGGATGTCCCGCGCCAACTGCATGAGCGCAAGCTTGACGGCCTCGTCCCCTCCGTAGAGGTCGAGCATCTCCTCGACGTCCGAGGGCTTGGGACGCGTCTTGGCCGTTTCGAAGCGGAGCAGCTTCGGGCGACTCCAACCCAGCGCGGCGGCTGCTCCTTCCATCGTCAGTGCCGTCTTCTCGCGCTGCTGGCGTAGTTGGCGAGCAAGCCGGCGGTGTCTGACTGTCGGACTCTGCGCGTTCGGCATGTTGCTCAGTGTCGCACGCCGATCATGATCCTTAGCGCCTGTCGCGCAAAGAAGTACCAGATGAATCTGAACTAGTACATAGACAGATGCGGTACGTGTAGGCATGATGGCTGTGAGTTACTTCGCTTGTTGATGCTCAGGGCCTGTGCGTGAGCACGCAACGGCCATGCAGATACCAGCGGGGAGACCCGGCCGGAAGGTTGGGCGGTCTCGGACCGGTGTGGCACCACCGGTCCGAGACCTTGATCGGACACCGGAGGTCCAACCCATGCATGATCGTACGAACCCATCACCCGCCCAGGCGATGCCACCCGCCGCAAAACACGGACCCGTTGTCGAATGGGAACGAGTCCGGCCCCCGACGCCGCCCGCGACATTGCCCGCCCCCTGGGGCACGTCCGCCCAGGACCCCGACCAGGCCGTCACCAACCTCAGCAACCGGTTCCCGTCGACCACCATCTGGTTCGGCGAGCACACCGGGAGTTACTGGGCCCTCACTCACACCCAGAACGGCACACCGCGACTCAACGAGGCCGCCACGCCCGCCGAGTTGAACCCGCAACTCGACTCGGTCAACCTCCGCCCGCCGCAGCGGCGTTCACCCAGCGCACTCCAAAGCGGCGTCACCAACCCCACGACGCCCCACCAGAGGCCGGACACACACCCGTCGTCCCTTCACAGGCCCTCGCGAGGACGTGTCCGATGCCGCGGCCGTCACTCCACAACCAGGACTCTGAGCAGGAGCGGACGATGCTGACCGGTGCCCCCGCCGACATCCCGGCCGGCGGCGCCTGCGCCTTCCAACTCCCCGGCGACCGGAGCGCCGCCTCCCACGCACGCTCCCTCGTCGCGGCGACCATGCGCCAACTGGGCTTCACCCCCGACCCGATCGAAGACGCCAGACTCGCAGCCTCCGAACTGGCCACCAATGCGCGTACCCACGCCTGCTCGACCACGCGGCCCGAACTGTGGATCTGGGCGCGCACCCGCCCTACCCCGCAACTGGTCGTCTCCGTCTTCGACACCCACCGCGGCGCCTGGCCGATCGTCCGCGGCGCCGAGTTGCTCGATGAGCACGGTAAGGGGCTGGCCATCGTCGCGGCCTTGGCAGCCGACACCGGCACGCACCGCACCCGCTCACGCCTGACCGCCTCGCCCGGCAAATGCGTCTGGTTCACGATCGCCCTCCCCACCCCATGGCCGACGACCAGCAGCGTCATCGCCCCGATGGCGGCGGCCGATCGGCTCACCGCGGCACTTCGATCCCGCGGCGTCCCCACCACCCGCCGCAGCGACGACAGCGGCATCTCCGTCCTCACCGCAGGAACAGTGAACATCTGGGTCGAGCCCAAGGCGTTCGCCTGGCACAACGGCCACGGCTACACCCGCGAGCCGTTGATCGACCTACAAGAAACCGCCGAACGCATCGTCAGCCACCACGAGACCCACACCCCGACCTCACCAACCTGACGAACCCAATGGCCGAAACCCGGCCCACATTTCCCCGGGGACGCGGCGCCACCTCCCGTCCGCCGCGTCCCCGGCCCCAGCCGCCACCTGTACAGGACGAGACTCCATGCACGCCGCCAACCAGCACGCTCACCTGCTGCAAGCCCTCGAAAAACATCCGCACCCTCGCCGAACGAGCCGACCACAACGCCATCGACCGCCTCCTCACCCAACCGTCCACCACCGGCCACCTCGACGACCACACCCTCGGCTTCCTCCGCCGCGCCCAAGACCTGATCTTCATCACGACACAAACCCTGATGAGCTTCCCCCCGTTCCACGGACACCCGATCTGAGTTGACCTTGATCAACTTGGGAAGGAAGTGTCTCGTGCCACCACCTCACCCGCCCGAGTT